>JANLSI010000879.1:0-4281 GCA_031362345.1 Pseudomonadota bacterium | reverse complement strand
ATAAATTCGCCGGGCTTCTTGGGCGGACCAAGCAGGGGCTTGTCGATCGCACTCAGTGTCGTGCGGTGCGCTTCACGGTGACAGCACCACGGGCGGTGATCGCGGAAGACTGCAACTGCTCTATTTGCCGCAAGGCCGGCTATGTGCACCTGCTGGTAGCGGCCGCGCGATTCAGGCTCGATGCCGGTGCCGACGCGCTAGAGACCTACACTTTCAATACCGGCGTCGCCAAACATACCTTCTGCCGTTATTGCGGGGTCAAGCCGTTCTATGTGCCACGCTCGAATCCGGATGGCTACAGCATCAACTTACGGTGCGTTGACAGGACTAGCCTCGACAGCGTGACGATCGAAGCCTTTGACGGTGCGCATTGGGAACACCATGCGCAGCGCCTCAAGGAACGTACGAAACCCTAGCATGCTCCCGCGCAGTGCCACGCGTTAGTCGGCTGTGCGCCCGCCACTGTTGCTGACTCGCTGCTCGCCCGTGCCATAATCGCGCACCCTATCGCCACCGCCGGGTAGCCCGTGTTTCAACCTTTCCCTTTGTTCATCGCGCTGCGCTACGTCACCACTAAGCGTCGCAATCGCTTCGCATCCTTCGTCTCCTTTGTTTCGATCGCGGGCATCGCGCTCGGGGTTGGCGCGCTGATCATCGTGCTATCGGTCATGAACGGTTTTGAGCGGGAGGTCGTGCGGCACGTGCTTGGCATGTCTTCCCATGCGGTCCTGCTGAACGACAGCGGCCTCATCTCGAACTGGCCTGCCTTGGAGCCACGCATCGCCAGCGATCCGCGCGTGGTGGCACTCGCGCCCTACGTACGGGCCAGCGGCATGCTGACGCGCAAGGGCAAAGTCACCGGCACCATCGTCGAGGGCATCGACCCGGCCCGCGAAACCCAGGTGACCGATCTCGCGCACTATCTACCCGCTGGCCGGCTCGCCTCGTTGGACAGTAGCCGCAGCGATGTGTTGCTCGGCGATAGCCTGGCGAAGAAGCTGGCGGCGCGCACTGGCGATCAAATCACCCTCGTCGTACCGCAATGGGATAGCGGCGGGCATGCCCAGGCGCCGCGCTATGAACGCCTGCGTGTCGCTGGTAGCTTCCACACTGGCATGCATCAATACGACGCACGGCTGGTGATTACGCACATTGATCAGGCGCGTCGCATCTTCCAGTTCGGTGACGCTATCTCTGGCGTACGCACACGCCTGCGCGATGCGGCCCTCGCACCGCTGGTGGCGGTCGAACTCGCCCAGCGTCTTGGCCCCGAGTTCCGCGCCGTCGACTGGACGCAGTACGAACGAAATTTTTTCCTCGCATTGAAATCCCAGAAGCACATCATGTTCGTGATCCTGGTGCTGATCATCGCGGTTGCGGCCTTCAATATCGCCGCCAATATGATCATGATCGTGACCGAGAAGACCCGCGACATCGCCATCCTGCGCACAGTCGGGACTACCCGCAGGCAGATAGTCGGCTTGTTTCTCACACAGGGACTGATACTTGGCTCGGCAGGCGCCTTGCTCGGCGTGGCATTGGGCGCCTGGGGCGCAAGCGAAAGCCAGAACGCGCTGAAATTCTTGGAAGGTCTGCTCGGCGTCGACCTGCTGAATTCCGACGTCTACTTCCTCGACTATCTGCCGGCCGATCTGCGCGCAAGCGATCTGCTGGGGGTAGTCGGTGCGAGCCTCTTTCTGTCGTTGCTCGCGACCGTCTATCCGGCCTTGCGGGCAGCCGCTATCCAGCCCGCGCGCGCGGTGCATTTTGAATAATCCGATTCACAGCAGCCAGCGTTCAAAAAACCGCGCCCCCCACTCCTCGCGACGGGCCATCGCGAACTCAACCAGAAGACGGGAAATAGCCGTTGACACGCTTTTGATGCGCACATAGGCCGCGCCCGCCGGCGCCGTCAGGCGGGTGTCGGAATCCGGCCCGGTGCGAATCAACTGCGCTCTTACACCGTTATCGGTGAGCCCGTCGATAGCTGCTTCATAGACTGCCAGCAATTGCGCATAGGTGTTTGGGTCGTAAGCACCCATGATCTGGTGCAAGCGCTGCAACGGCGTCAGCGCGAGCCTCTCGTGCAACCACCTCATCTTGTCGCTATCGCGATCGCTCTCCCCCAGCAGGAACATGAGCGCGGCGAAGGTCACAATGCGGCTAGTGCGAAACTTGGCCTGCCGCAGCTGCCAGCTGTCATCGCTACTGCGCGCGAACTTGAACTGCTGCCAGAGCGCGTAGGAGTGCAAGTAGCGCATCAAATCGTTGCTCAAATAAGTCCAGCCGCGAGCGGGTGCGCTGGCGAGAAAATCTGCACCGTACCACTGGATAACCTCACCCTGCAGACGGTGAAAACGCTCGTCGCCGAACAGCGGGCGCGCATCGAGCAAAAGCGCTATGCGTTTACCGAATACCGCCGGCGACTCACTCAGGCTGCCGAGCGCCGTTCGATCGAGTAGCGTAGCGCGCTCGATACTTTGTCGATAAATGCCGTCCAGTTTCGGCGCTTTGAGTGGCGATCGGGACAGCACCTCATGCACACGCGCGGTCTGCGCTTCGCCCTCCGCCAGCGGCACACCGTCACGCAACACGATGATGCAATCGATATCCGATTCGATGTTGGCCTCGAGCCGACCGAGCGAGCCACCCACAGCGATGGTTTCGATTCCATCCAGCGCTGCCGCATGACTTGCCAGCTCGCACGCGAGTGCGTTTATCTGCGCGCAGGAAAAACCATAGGCAGCGCGCAGCACTGGACAGCGCACCGCTTGCAGAAAGATCGGTTTGCCGGCCGTCACACCATCAGACTCCAGTCCAAAAAACCTGCGAGGCGGTGGAATTTTGCGGCAAACGACTCGCGCTACCTGCGTCACCGGCAGGGTCGATCACCATCTGTGTCCTGGTCACGGGCTGGCATCCCATGCCGACCTGACAGAAGCTCAGCGCGCAGGCCCGTAGTAGCTTACGCCGCGCGACGGGTGTTCTTGCACCGTCACCCGGTACAAGCCCTCAAAGCGCTGCGCAATACGCGTCCACAGCCATTGTGCCAAGCGTTCGGTGGTGGGATTTTCCAAGCCCGGAATATCGTTCAGCTGGCGATGATCGAGCTCGTCCTTCAGTTCGCTCATGATCTGGTCGACATCATCGAAATCGACAATCCAACCAGACTCTTGGCTCAACTCGCCCCGGATCGTCAGCTCGATCTGAAACGTGTGTCCGTGCAGACGATGGCAACGATGAGACACGGCCAGTTGCGGCAGATAGCGCGCGGCCGCGAAATCAAATCGAAAAAACAAATCCATGGCGCATGATAACACCCGCCTAACTGAGACCAAGACACATCGGTGCGCAATGCCGTTCGGCCAGCGGCAATTCCGCTAACATGAAGCCGACATCAGGCGCGACCACGCGTGTCGAAGATGCCAGCACGGAATCGATGGCGTTACCAAGGAGCAACGATGCAAGCATGAACATGCCAAAGCTCAAACTGCTGGGGATGGCCAGCCGCCTGGATGCGCAGCTCACACGCGAGTTCGACTGCCGACTCGTATCGTCGCCTGCCGAAGCGCAGCACGTCATGGCGAGCGGCCAAGACTTCGCGCTGATCGTCACCGATTACTCGACCTCAGGACCCGCAGGCTTGGCGCTACAGCAAGAAAGCCGGCGGCGATGGCCCGATTCGGTGGGCGTCATGTTGGTTGCAAGCGACGAATTCGAAATCGCGTTGGCGGCCTTGCAGGATGGCAGCGTCCACCGGGTGGTGCGCAAACCGTGGCTGACCGAGGAGCTGGCGGCCGCGATTGGCGAAGCGCGCGACTATCACCAACTGCGGATTAATGAACGACGCTTGCGCGAACAGCTGGCAGGAATCAACGCAGAACTTGACGGCAAGGTGCAGGACCTCGATGAGGCGAACGAACTGCTTGAGTACTGGGTTGAGTTCAGTCCCGCTGTCCTCTACAGCTTTTCGTGGGATGACGGCACGTTGCACCCGAGCTACCTAAGCAAGAATTTCTACCGACTGACCGGCTTCGAGCGCACTGCAGCCGTCATCGACGCAAACTTCTGGAAGGACCTGATTCATCCAGGCGATGTGCCACGTTACCGCGCGGCGCTGGCCGCACTGACAGGTAGCGAAGGTCACTTCGCCGTTCTGGAATACCGAGTGCGTCATCGCGATGGTAACTATCTCAACGTGCTCGACTCCATGCGGGCGGTCCGAGACAGTGAGGGTGAGACCATTGAAATCGTCGGCGCCTGGATGGACGTCAGCGCCCG
>JANLSI010000472.1:0-6499 GCA_031362345.1 Pseudomonadota bacterium | reverse complement strand
AACCGAGTGAGCTGGCTCTGCAGCTCGATTATCGCCTGCAACATTTATTGGTCGACGAAGTGCAGGACACCTCGCTGACGCAATATCGTTTGATCGAGGCGCTGACCGCCGGCTGGGTGGCGGGTGACGGGCGCAGTCTGTTCCTGGTCGGCGACCCGATGCAGTCCATCTACCGCTTCCGCCAAGCTGACGTGCGACTGTTTACCGATTTACTGCGCGGCGCGGCACTCGGTGACTTGCGACTGGAGCGCCTCGAACTATCGGTGAATTTCCGCGCGCAGGCCGCCCTGGTCGCATGGATCAATGGCGTGATGCCGGTCGCGTGCGCCAGCGTGGCGGCTTTCGATGTGCCCTTCGTAGTGCAAACGGCGGTCAAGCCCGCGCTACCTAGGACCTGTACCGTGCACGCCACGATCGGCAATGACAGTGCACGCGAAGCCGCGCAAGTGCTGGCCTTGGTCGAGACCTTGCGCGCCGCCGAGCCGGCCGCCGTCATCGCTATTCTGGTGCGCAGTCGCAGCCACCTCGGCCGCGTTACCGCCGATCTGGTGGCGCGCGGCCACGCCATCGCTGCCCGTGAAATCGAGGCGCTCGGTGAACTGCCTTGTATCGCCGATCTGCTGGCACTGACCCGCGCCTTGCTGCACGAAGCCGATGGCATCGCCTGGCTGGCGGTGTTGCGCGCACCGTGGTGCGGCCTCACCCTCGCCAGTTTGCAGCACCTCACGAGCCGCGCAGGGACGGTCTTGGAAGCGCTGGACGACGAGGAGTTGCGCGCTGGCCTCCCTGCCGACGAGGTCGCGCGGCTCGCGCGTACCGCTGTCGTGCTGCGCGCCGCACTGGGCTGCGTCGGGCGCGAACCGCTGGCAGCCTTGATCGAACGTTGCTGGGTCGCACTCGGTGGTCCAGCCCTGCTCGACGACGAAGCGCGTCTGGCTGACGTGCGCGCCTACCTCGATCTGATTGCGGGCTTGGATGAAGATCTGCCCGCGCTCGGCATCGAGCGAATAGGGCAACAGTTGGCCGGTCGCTACTCCAGCCCGCCCGCAGCGCCCGACACCCGCTTGCAGGTGATGACCATCCATCGCGCCAAGGGTCTCGAATTCGACTATGTGATCGTGCCGGGTTGCGGTCGTCAGCCGCGCGCCGACGACAAGCCGCTGTTGGCCTGGCGCGAGCATCGCGGCGCGCATGGCGCGACCGACCTGCTGCTGGCGCCGTCGCCGGCCAAGGGCGACAGTCCTTGGTTCAATTATCTACGCCAACGGGACAAGGAAGACGCCGCTGCCGAAGCGGTGCGTTTGCTGTATGTGGCGTTGACCCGCGCACGCCGCGAAGTGCACCTGCTCGGCCACGTCACGCAGAAAGACGATGCTGCGCCGACGGCGGCCAAAGGCTCGCTATTCGCCATGTTATGGCCCGCTATTGGCGCGGCTGCGTGCGCCGGGCTAGTGCCCGCGCCGGCCGTTGCGACGCCCCTGGACCAGCGCCGCGCAGGGCCGATGCTGCGTCGCTGCGACCCTGCCAGCCTACCGCAGAATGGGTTTTTTGTGCCGCCACCGGCTGCCGAGATGCCGCTCGAATTCGACTGGGCCAGCACCACCGCCAAGCACATCGGCACCGTCGCCCATCGCCTGCTCCAAGATCTCGCCGCCGCAGGCGACAGCGGCGGGTGGACGGCGGCACGCGCGGCTTTTGCGCGCGGTCAGCTGCGAGCATTAGGCGTGGCGCGCGACGAACTTGAGGCGGCGACGCGCGAGATCGCGCTCGCCATCGAAGCGACGCTAGTCAGCACGCGCGGTCGCTGGTTGTTCGGCACCGATCTTACCGAAGTCGAAACTGAATTGTGCCTGGCGGTGGTTGAGCACGACGAAACGGCGCGCGTCATCATCGATCGAACGTTCGTCGATGGGGACGCGCGCCGCTGGATCGTCGACTTCAAGACCGGCAGCCATCGCGGCGGTGCGCGTGAAGCCTATCTGGATTCAGAACTCACGCGCTACCGGCCGCAGCTCGAACGCTATGGCCGCATCATGGCCGGCCTCGATGCGCGCCCGATCATGCTCGGGCTGTACTTTCCTTTACTGGACGGTTGGCGCGAGTGGCCCCTGCCCGCTATCAGCTGAGCGCAACGCACCCGCAGCCGTGCCAGCACGGCGCCAAGCAAAGGCGTGGCGAACAGGAATATCGAGCCCGGTAGCGGCACCGGCCGCAGTTCACCTTCGAGTCGCACGTTGTCGAGTCGAAGCGTGCCAGTAATCACACTGGCGCCGGTGCCGTGCAGGTCGAGCACCAGCTCGCGCACGGAGGAGGCTAGCGCCAGCGCCACATCGAAACTGCGGAAGCTGGTTGTCACTGCGCCGCTTGCCAACGTGGTGCCCGCATGGGAAAGGCTCCAGCCGCTCGGGCCACTGGCCGAGGCACGTATATCGAAACGCAGGCGTTCGAGTTCAAAGCCCTGGGTGCCGCTCTGATTCAACACCAGATGCAGCACATTGGTGCCGGTGAAGCCGCTCACGGACAACGCGCGGCCGGGATTGCCGGCCAAGTCACTCAAGCGACCCGCATCGTCGCGCCACACCGCGCTGGTCAGACCGGGCGCAAGCGTACCGGGACTGGCATCGAAACTCGTGCCGGGTCCATCGAAGCTGAAGGCGGCCAATGTGCTGGCATGCACCGCGGCGGGCGCGGCAAGGGTGCAAAGGCTGGCGAATAAACAGGCGCGTGAGCGCCCAAAACGACGGATATCCATATCCAAACTCCCTGTTGTTGATGCAACGCCATCCTGGCGCTGTGGCGAGGATTGTAGATCAGGCGCGGCGTGGGATCGAGAGGCGCTGCGGTGTCAGATTAGGACGGAATTTCGAGCTTGAGCGGTAGCGAGGCTGGACCGGTCTCGACTTGATGGATGAGCTCAGATTGACGCTTGGCACCGGTCTTAATGAAGATGTGCTTCAGGTGAGTGCGTGCGGTATTCACGGCGATGCCGATGCTGTGGGCCGCATCTTCCAGGCTGAAGCCGCTCGCCAGCGCTTGGACCAGCACGATTTCGGCGCGGGTCAGACCGTAGATCTGCTGCAGCACCTGGGCCGACACCGGCCGGTAACCGGGCGATTCGAACACCAGCAACGCGACGGTCACTGCGCCATCAGCCGGCACCGGTGTCGCGATCAGAATCACGCGCCGCTCGTCCGCGCTGGAGCGGATGGTGCAGATCTCGCTGGTGACCTCGTCCGGCGCCTGCCGCTGACCGCGAGCGGCAGCGCGCTGCACGACGCCCTGCAGGCTTTCGTGGTCTGCTTCGGCGCTGCCACGCAGCTGACCACGTGTGACGCTGACCGTGGCATGGGACTGCAGGATTTTCTCGGCGAGCTGATTGATGTAGAGCAGCTTCAAATGGCTATCGACTAGCACCACCGCCATCGGTAGTTGATCGAACACGAAACGCAGCGCGTTACTGGCCTGCGAAAGTGTCGCGACGCTCGCGCGCGTGGTCGATTCGCTCATGCATAGTGCAATACCGAAGCATTCGCCGCGTGCATCGGTGAGCGGTTTCAAGGTGTCGTTGCCGGTCTCGTCGTCCTTGAGCACCGACTGCTCGGTCTTGAGCTTGAAAGTGCGCCGCACCGCTGCGCTCGCATCGGCTGCGTTCAATTCGTAGAGCGTCATCAGGATGTTGGCGAGCGGCTGGCCGACGACGTTGTCGCGCGTCCAGCCCGTCAATTTCTCGGCGTGGCGATTGACGAAGGTAATACGCGCCTCGCGATCGGCGGTGATGATCGCCTCCTGCTCTTTCGCGTCGCGATTGGTCACCCCATCATTTTGTCGCGCCTCTACCTGTTTATGTAGGGCGAGGTTGATGGCGGTCAGTAGATCCTTGGTGGTGAAAGGCTTATTGATGAAGCCGGCCGGCTGCGTGGAGCGCGCGCGATCGAGCAGGTCACGATCGGCATACGCAGACACGTAGACCACCGGGATGTCGTATTGGGTACGAATGCGGTGGGCGGCTTCGATACCGTCGATGCCATCGCCGAGGCGGATGTCCATTAGGATCAGATCCGGGCGCAGATCGCGCGCCTTTTCTATCGCCTCGTTACCGTCTTTAGCGATGCCGAGGACGTCGTAGCCCAGACCTCGCAATCGCATGCGTAGAGCACCCGCGACCGCGCGCTGATCTTCGACAACAAGAATGTTTACTCCCGCCACGTTCGCTGCCACCGTTACTGCTGCCCAGGTGGCTGACGGGGATTCACACCAATCCTCCACCACTTTTGCCTACTATACTGCATCTTGCTTGTCGCGCCACGACTGTTGCGCGGCGCGCAGAACGGCATCGCGACGATCGTCGCGATGAACTCAACGATCGTCGCGTATTTGCTTCTGTAAGAGTCCGCGACGTTCCTGTGCATCGACCGTGAGGGTCGCGATCGGGCGCGCTTCGAGGCGCGCCAAGCCGATGTCCTCGCCGGTTTCTTCGCAGAAGCCGTAGTTGCCATCTTCGATGCGCTTGATTGCCTCGTCGATCTTTTTCAGCAGCCGTCGATAGCGATCGCGGGTGCGCAGTTCGAGAATGTTATCTGACTCGCGGCTGGCGCGTTCGGCTTCGTCGCCAACGTCGCGGATCTCGGTACGCAAGTGATCGAGCGTTTCCTGAGATTCGGTAATCAGCTCGTCGCGCCAGTTGCGCAGCTTGGTACGGAAGTACAGAAGCTGCAGGGGGCTCATGTATTCTTCGGTCTTGCTCGGCACATAGCCGGCAGGCAGCTTCAGCTCATCGAGATTGGTCATGCGCGGACGAACCGCAGGGGCTGGATTGTCCTGGCCGGGTGGTTTGGCTACTGCGGTCGAGGCGCGCGCGATCTGCCGTGCTGGCGTCTGCGTCTCGCTGGTCTTGTTGTGCACGCTGGTGTCTGTCAGGCGGCTCTCTTTCTTGGTGGCCTTGGCTGGCGCCGCTGCAGGCTTGGGCGCGGCTACCTGCCGCAGCGCAGCCGCCTTGGGTGCTTCAGGCTTTTTCATGGCGGCCTTCGGTGCAGCTGTCTTGGGCGCTACAGCCTTGGCTGGAATCGCCTGCGGCGGGACGACTACCTTGGTGACTGCGGGCTTGGCCTTGGCAGCGGGTTTGGGCGCGATTTTGCTGGCCACTATTTTCGCTACTACCTTGGCTTTGGGCTTGGTTGCGGCCTTCTTGGCCGGCGCTTTCTTGGCGACCGCCTTGCTGGCGACCGTCTTTTGCGCGGTAGGTTTTTTCGGCTTGGCCTTGGCCGGCGCCGCCTTCTTGCTGGATTTCGATACTGGTGTCTTCTTCTTTACCTGAGCACGTGGATTCGCCTTTTTCTTGGCGGGAACTTTTTTCTTTGCGTTGGCCACGTTAACCACCTCTTGTGCGTGCCGCGCGCAAGATTAGGGGCGGCACGTATCACGTTTCCCGGCAAGATAGGTCATAAAACCGGGGCGCAACACTAATCATTTTCATCCCTGAGCGCAATGCTATGGCGAACCTGCCTGCGCGAGCAGATCGCGCACGCCACGCATCCGATCTACCGCGTTGACCGACGCCGAATTGGTTACGGATGACTCCAGCTATCGAGCTCCATCACCACCGCGCCGGCACTGAGCGCTTTGGCGCTGGTCCGTTCATGGTGTTCCATGCGCACCAAGCCAACGGTTGGTGCATACCATTCGTAGCTGGTCACTTCGATGCTGGCGGTGCCGATGCCACTACCGAAATCGGTTGCGGCCGTGCCACGCCCGCTGACCAGCAGGCAATGATCGAAATCGCCGGCCGGGGTCGTGACATCTGCGTCGAGGCTGGCTACGCGGTAGTGCATCTCGATCGGCACTTGCACGCGAAACAAAGACTCCCACGGTGGTGCGGAGCTCTCGAGAACCGCAGTCGAGCTGCGGCCCTGCCATTGCTGATCGAGCGCGAGCTTGGCCGGCATGACCAGCTGTTGTTGCGTATCCTCGGCCAGCTGCGGACCGCGTTGGCGCTGCACACCAAGGCGATAGATGCCCTCATCCGTCAGCTTGTAGGTGTAGCGCTGACCATCGAGCGTGACGCGGCTACGCACATCGGCGGCTTGCTGGGGAGCGGGCGCGCTGACTTCGATGAGGTAACGTAAGTGACGCACGCCATCCATGGTGGTGCGCTCGACGCGATATTGCCATTGACTGCCGGGTGTGAGGGGAAAATAGTCACCGCCATCATTGCGGTCCCCGCAGCCGGCTAGTGTGAGTAGCGCAAGGAGCGCAGCGATGCGTGAAGCGGTGGACATAAACATGACCGGGCATGGTAAAGGAAAGCGTGCGTATCCCGCATACAGATCGCGACGGTGGCTTACTTCCACTCCGCAGGCGGGTCTAGTAGTATTCGCGGGTTTGCGCGCACCTGCTTGCGAGTCGGGTGCAGCGATCGGCTGCGCGGGACGGAGTCCCGTGTGGTGTCAAATGAGTGCGATGCCGCGCCGTCACGCAGGTGTGACGCACACGCGTGAGTCAG
>JANLSI010000470.1:0-2011 GCA_031362345.1 Pseudomonadota bacterium | reverse complement strand
CGAGACCACCGACGCGGGTCGATCGAAGAGCAATCCAGTCGTCATTGCGACGATTGTGGCGCGGCCCGTGGCAACGCCATTGAGAAACGCTGTGGGGATTTTGTGGGGATACGCTCTGCGTAGTCCTGCGTCGTGGGGCATTTCTGCAACGGACGCCCCGACGAAAGTGTAAATAAGACAATCACTTGGAATTCAGCGCGCGAACTACGAACTAGGGGGCCGGAGGTTCGTATCCTTCCGGGCGCGCCAAATTCCTATGTTATTTCAAGCAATCACTGCGATCCCCGAAGCCGCGTGTTGTTTCCGCAAAACCATTATGGGGATTTTGGCGGGATTTCCGCCGCACACCTTCTCCGCAGCCGCGATCAGGTTCTCTAATTCTGCTGCTGAGTAGTGCGTGGTAATCCGTCCCGAGCGATGACCGAGCAGGTCTTGCCGATCTTCGAAGCTCACGCCAGCAGCGCGTAGACGCCGACCGAAGGTATGTGTTGCCGGCGAACCCGAAACGAGCCATTTGACCCACATATGCCGACATTCGAGTGAGCCACGTTGCCGGAGCTGCCGACCGCTACGTCGTTGAAATTAAGGACTCAGGGAATGGCTCACTTCGCTATCTCCACGGCGGCTCAAATAGACGCCGGTGCGAACAGCCAACCGCAAGCTCCGACCTCACGCCGGCGGCGAGCGCCGCTTGCGCGCGGTCCGTAACGACTTTCGGTCGGCAATGGCAGACCGCACGAGCACGCTTGACCGTCATTGCTAGACAATGGGACTGTAAGCATCAGCGATGCTTCGTGCCGCCGCCCTTGAGCGTAATGAGGACCAGCCATGCTCCAGCTTTCCGGCCTTGATACTGCATTTCTCAACATGGAAACCAATACCACCTTCGGCCACGTGGCAACACTCATGTTGTTCGACGGTGCGGGATTCCGCGGCAGCAATCCCTATGCGGCGATCCGCAGCCATTTCGAGGCCTGCGCCCGCCGGCTACCGCCGCTATACCGGCGACTTGTCGAGGTGCCATTCGGGCTCGATCGTCCCTACTGGATCGACGAGGGCGAAGTCGATATCGACTTCCACGTCCGCCATATCGGGGTGCCGCCGCCCGGCAGCACGGCGCAGCTCGCCGAGCTGATCGCGCACCTGGTCGAGCGACCACTCGACCGCAATCGCCCGCTATGGGATTTACATGTCATCGAAGGGCTGGAATCAAACGAAGTCGCGCTACTGTTCAAGACCCATCATGCCGCTGCCGATGGCGCGTCGAGCATGGTCATGTTCAGCGAGATCTTCAGTAATCGACCGGATCCCGTACCACCGCAGCCCGCCGCTCCACGAACTATCGAAGCTATGCCGGAAGCCTGGGAACTGCTGGCACGCACCTATGGGTCCATGCTGCGTCACCCGTTGCTTGGTCTGGGAATGCAGATGCGCGCCCTGCGCACCGTATTGGGCAATGATTTGAGTGGGCAAGGCGGAGGTACTACAGACACGCGCTTGTCGCGCTGGCTGTCCGGTGCGGCAATCGAGGACCTGGCCAGCGCGGTGAAGATTGCACCACGTACGCCGTTTAATGGCACAGTCTCTGCGCATCGGCGTGTGGCGTTCACGCCCGTCGCGCTCGAGCGCCTGAAGAGCATCAAGCAGGCCGCGGGGTCGACACTCAACGATGTCGTGATGAGCGTGTGCTCCGGCGCATTGCGGCGCTACCTGCTACGCAAGGATGGATTGCCGGCGCAGCCCCTGATCGCTTTGGTGCCGGTCTCAGTGCGCACCGGCGAGGAAGAAGAAATCTATAGTAACCACGTCTCGTCGATGCTCAGCGAACTAGCCACCGACACGCCCGACCCGCGGGTACGGCTGGATCGCATCCGCAAATCGATGCAGAACGCCAAAGTGATCCACAACGCCATCCCTGCTAGTCTTTTGCAGGACTTCAGCAAGTTTGCCGCGCCTGCGGTCGCCGCCCAGGCTGCACGTACCGTGGCGCGCCTGCATCTGGCCGATCAGG
>JANLSI010000838.1:0-3871 GCA_031362345.1 Pseudomonadota bacterium | reverse complement strand
GTTGGAGGTCATGCCACCTGACGGCCGCTTCAATTCACCGCTGGCGGCCGACAACGACAAAAATTATCTGTGCGTCGCTGCCGGCAGTGGCATCACACCGGTATTGTCGATCGTGAAATCAATACTCTCGCGCGAGCCACGCAGCCACGTCACGCTCTTGTACGGTAATCAGCGCGTCGCCAGCATCATGTTCCGCGACGAACTCGAACGGCTCAAGAACCGCTATATGGCGCGCTTTCAATTAATTCACGTGCTCAGTCGCGAGAACCGCGACGTCGAGATCCTGAACGGCCGTATCGATAACCGCAAAGGCGCCGAGCTGTGTCGCAACCTGCTCGATCTGCCAGGCATCGATGAATTCTTCCTGTGTGGACCGGAAGGTATGACGTCGGAAGTCTCGCGTGGTTTGCGCAGCGCTGGCGTCGACGAGGCGCGTATTCATTACGAGTTATTCGGTGCTTCGGCGGCCGATGCGCAAGCAGTCATCGAGCGCCATCATGCACGCGCACGCCGCTTCGCGGGCAAGGTCAGCCGTGTGACGATCAAAGCCGACGGGCGCGAGACTCTGCTCGAACTTTCGCCCGACGGCGAGAACATCCTCGACGCTGCGCTTGAGGCCGGTGTCGATCTGCCTTTTGCTTGTAAGGGTGGCGCCTGTGGTACCTGCAAGGCGCGGCTGATCAAAGGCGAAGTCGAGATGGACGTGCGTCACGCGCTTGAGGATAGCGAAATAGCTGCCGGCTACGTATTGAGCTGTCAGGCTCACCCACTATCCGACGAAGTGTTGCTCGACTTCGATCAGGCGGTGTGAGCGATGGGCCATGGAGTGGAGGCCGGGCTGTCGCTGCGAGCGGCCTTACACGGACTGATGGCGACGCTTGCGCCGCGCGCCGGCTCGCTGGCAATGACGGTGTTCGGTGACAGCATCGCCCCCCAGGGCAATAGTGTCTGGCTGGGGGGCTTGGTCGCGGTCATGCAGCGCTTCGGCCTCAATGCGCGCCAGGTTCGCACCGCGATTTTCCGGCTCGGACGGGAGGGCTGGCTGGTGTCGTCCTTGCATGGACGGCGCAGTTACTACGCCTTGACTGAATCCGGCGAACGGCAATACGCGCGCGCCGCCGAGCGCATCTATGCACCCGCCGCCGTGGCGTGGGATGGTCAATGGACGCTGGTCACGGGTGTCGGTCTTGGGGCGGCGACGCGCGATGAAATGCGCCGGCGGCTGGGCTGGCTGGGCTTCGGATCCTTGGGCGGCGGACTGCTCGCCCATCCTCACGCCGCGCTAGTCACGGTGCACGAGGTGCTACGCGAACTCGGCTGCGAGCAACAAGTGGTGGTGTGGCGCGCCACGCCCAGCCTCGATGCGCCGCTCGCTGAACTCGTACGGGTGAGCTGGCGGCTCGACGAACTGGCGATTCGATTCGAGCAATTCATTACGCGCTTCGGCGCATTTGAAACCCTGCTCGCGGCGCTACCGGTACTCGAACCCGGCGATGCTTTCGTGTTGCGTACATTGCTCATCCACGAATACCGTCGCATGCTCTTGAAGAGCACCGAGTTGCCGCCGGCCTTGCTGCCTGAGTCGTGGCCAGGACATCCGGCCCGTGCTTTGACTGCCCGCCTATATCGATGCCTGCATGGCGCTGCCAGCGAATATTGTTGCTTCGCGCTGGAGAACGGCGCGGGACCCTTGCCGGCGCCGTCGGCGGCGTTTCATCAGCGCTTTGGCGGATTGCTCCACACCACCGCTGGAAGGCCCGCAGTGGTGCGCGCCAGACCCGCCTCCCGTCCATAGATATTTGACGGGGTGGGCTCTAGGATAGCGGACAGATCTTAGGCGTGAAGTTCGCCGTCTTGAGGACGGCACGGGGAGGAGAATCTTGATGGCGGCAGTGCGATCGGCGTTGCGAGCGGTGTCGGCCATGCCCGGCCCACGCGGCCTGCCGGTGTTGGGTAACCTGCATGAAATCGATGTGGAGTCCTTTCACCGAAAACTAGAGCGCTGGGGCGACGTGTATGGCCCCATCTACCGCTTCCGTATCGGTCCGCGCGCGATCGTCGTGACGGGCGATGCTGACACTATCAAACGCATGCATCGCGAACGGCCGGACATGTTCCGCCGCACGCGACGGCTGGCGGAAGCCGCCGCCGAGATGGGCTTCAACGGTGTGTTCTCCGCCGAAGGGGACGACTGGCGGCGCCAGCGAAAAATGGTCGCGATGGCGCTCAACACCGCCCACCTCAAACCTTTCTTCCCGACACTGAAGACCATCACCGCACGCTTGCTGGCGCGCTGGGAGCGGACGGCGGCGGCCGGCGTGACCATCGACCTGTGTCGCGACCTCATGCGCTACACGGTCGATGTTACAACCCAACTGGCCTTCGGCATCGACGTCAACACCATCGAGACCGATGGGCCGGTTATCCAGCAGAAGCTCGACAAGGTTTTCCCGATCCTGAATTGGCGCATCAATGCGCCGTTTGCCTACTGGCGATACCTGCGCCTACCGAAGGATCGCGCGCTCGATCGCGCACTGGCTGATATTCAAGTCCAGGTCGACGGCATGATTGCCGACGTGCGTCGGCGTATGCAGGCCGATCCTTCTCTGTATCAGGCGCCGAGCAATTTTCTCGAGGGCATCATCGCGGCACAGCGATCGGAAGGCATCGAATTCTCCGATGCCGACATCTTCGGCAATGTCTGCACACTGCTTCTGGCAGGGGAAGACACCACCGCCAACACCATCGCCTGGGCCATCAATTACTTTATCGAGTATCCACAGCATTTCGCGCGCGCACGTGCCGAGGTTGACGCCGTGCTGGAGGCTGACGCCCTGCCGCAGGACATCGAACAAACCGCGCAACTGCCGTTTATCGAGGCCTTCTACACCGAGACCATGCGCTTGAAGCCGGTCGTGCCGCTGAATGCGATGGAGCCGCTTGATGACATCGAGATGCTCGGCTACCGCATCCCCAAGGGCACCATCATCATGATGCTGACCCGCCACATCGCCGTCGACGATACGCGCTTCGGTCACGGCGCACAGTTCGACCCCGATCGCTGGCTCAAAAGCGACGCCGAACGTGGCTGTCCCCATGACATCAGCGCTTTCGTGCCCTTCGGCTCCGGCCCGCGCTTCTGCCCAGGACGCAATCTGGCGCTGCTTGAGATCCGCACCGCACTCGCGATGCTATGTCGCAATTTCGATGTCACCTTGGCCAATGGCGCGCAGCCAGTGGAAGAACGCTTGGCGTTCACCATGATGCCGAAGAATCTTATGGTGCGCTTACGCAAGCGCGAAGCTAAGGGGGAGAAACGCTCATGAAAATATTGGCAGGAACAGTCATAGTCGGCATGCTGACGACAGGCACGGCGCTGGCCGCCGAATGTGGCGATGACAGCGGGCCGCACGCGGCGCTCGATAATTATCTCAAGGCCATGCAGTCGCATAATTTCGACAAGGCCTATGAATTTGTCACGGCCAGTATGACCGACGGTAAATCACGCGAGGACTGGGCTGCCCAGCAGAAGCTGTTCTATGAGGGCGGGGAGGTCAATATCCTCAATATCGATATTCGCAAGGCGCAAGGGACGGATGACGACGCGAGCTGCGCGAAGAAGGCAAACGTACCGAACATCCTGAAGTCACGCGACAAGTTCAACAACCAGGGCACTACCGAGTTCGAGGTCTATCAGGCGATTAAGGAGGGTGAGACCTGGAAGGTCGATTCGCAGGAGACCTTGTTCGACGCCGCCGGCGTGCAGAAGTGGTTTCCAGGCGAGAAGGTGCCGGAGTTCAAGGATCAGTATTGATTGAGAGAGTCTGTGGGTCCGACTTCAGGCGGACATTCCCGCCGAGCACTTAGCAAC
>JANLSI010000814.1:0-21587 GCA_031362345.1 Pseudomonadota bacterium | reverse complement strand
GTGCAAGCGGCACGGCAGTGCCGGCCCCAGCCCCAGCCCCAGCACTTTCGCCATGAAGCCGGCGGCCGCCCCTCTTTAAACTCCGACGGCCGCAGCAACGCGCGCAGCGACCGCTATCCAGGTCAATAGACGTCTTTCTGGCGCAATACCAGCAGTGTCGTCATCAGCACGATCTTGAGATCGAGCATGAGCGACCAGTTCCGGATGTACCAGAGATCGTGATCGACGCGCCTGACCATCTTTTCGGGATCGTCGGTCTCGCCGCGCCAGCCGTTTACCTGGGCCCAGCCCGTGATGCCGGGTTTGACCTTGTGTCGCAACATGTAGCCGCGAATAGAGCCGCGGAAATATTCATTGTGTGCCACCGCATGCGGGCGCGGGCCGACGATGGACATATCACCGACCAGGACGTTGAAGAACTGCGGCAGTTCGTCGAGCGAATAACGCCGGATAAAGCGCCCGACGCGGGTTACGCGCGGGTCGTCGCGCTTTGCCTGTTCGATTACCGCACCGTTTTCCTGGACTGACATCGAGCGGAATTTCCAGACCCGGAACGGCTTGCCATCCAGGCCGTAACGGATCTGCTGAAACAATACCGGTCCACGAGAATCGAGCTTGATCGCCAAAGTGACAAGCGCCATCGGCAAGGCGATGGATGGCAGAATGAGCAAGCTGAGAAAAATATCCTCAAGCCGCTTGAGCCAGCCATGCAACCCGAAAAACGGTGTTTCGCACACGCTCACGGCCGGAATGTCGCCCAGCGTGCTCCAGCGTCCGCCGAGAATTTCGAACAGGAAGAAATCGGGGATCACGAATATCGAGACGGTAGTATTGGCAAGACGCGTCAGCATCTCTTCGAGTCGTGCGCGCGCGCTAAGCGGCAGCGACACATAGACGACGTCAACAGCCCCGCCTTCAATCGCCTGGATCAATTCGGCGAAGGTGCCGGCAGGCATCTCTAGTTTCGAGACCGGCGTCGGCATGCGGCAGGCTCGGCGATCGTCAAACACGCCGACCAGGCGAAACCCCATCCACGGCGCACTGGTGACCGTTTCGACGACGTGGGCCGCAACATCGTTGTCGCCGACCACGGCCAGGGACCGGGTATTGAAGCCGCGGTAACGAAAATAGCGTAACAGTATGCGCAGGCCAACGCGTTGGCCGGCGATCAGGACCAGCGTGCCGAGAAACCATGTTCCCAGCGCGAGGCGGGAAAAATCCGCTGTGGTCTTGGACGCGTAGCCGAGCACCAGCAGGCCTACAACCACGGCAATCCAGGTTAGCGAGACCGCGACTATTTCGTTGCCAAGCGGCGCGGTGCGCCAGGAAGTATAGGTGCCGAAATACTCGGACCCCAATGCGAACAAGGCCATCGCAATGACCGCCACATAGGAATAGCCGTGGATCCATTCGACCGAGAAAATGTGCGTCGACACGATCAGCGCCAACCCCACGCAGCCGACATCGACCAGGCGGATCAGGGCCGAAAGGCCGCGATCGAATCGGCGAAATGTTCCCGGCTTGCGTCTTTCTGCGTTCACGGTCGTTCCGTTTGCGGTGTTGTTATTTTTTCGCCGGAGGCCCGCCCTCGACCGCTCCCGACGGGCCGGCGAAGACCCCGAGTATAGGGGCGCTTTTTAAAATGCTCGCGCGAAGGTCGAAAATCAGGAACTCGTTCACAAGACACAAAATTTCACCCATCAAGCAGGACAACCATGAGACACCGTCAGCGCGCCGAGTGCAGTGGCCGCAGCGCATCGTCGGTCCTAGGCCGGGGCTACGCAGCCCCGGGTCGCGGGTGCGGTATACGGGTCGTCAATCCGCCGCCAGAGGATTTGCTTGGAGCCGTTAGATCTCCGGTAGACTCTAGCAGCTTGCCGGGACTACCCGGCGGCGCTCGGCCGCGCCCGTCGGCGGAAGCGCAGTCGAGGACGTCTTCTCCACACGGCGCTAGCGCTCCGGACCGGCGGCGACGCCGCCCAGCGAGAACACTACAGGAACCAGGTAGCAGATATGAGATTGGGTGTTTTCGGGCTCGGCTATGTCGGGACTGTCGCGGCAGCCTGCCTCGCGGCCGACGGACATCGCGTCATCGGCGTCGACAGCAATGCGGCGAAGGTCGAACTCGTCAACGCCGGCCGGTCGCCAGTGGTGGAGAGCGGACTCGAAGATCTGATCAGATCCGGCATCGCCTCCGGACATCTCAGCGCGACCTTGTCGGTCGAGGCGGCCGTGCTTGCTGCCGACCTGTCGCTGATCTGTGTCGGCACGCCGAGCAGCGCAAACGGCAGTCTCAATTTCGATTACGTGCGGGACGTATGCGCACAGATCGGCAGCGCCCTGCGTCACAATCCGGCATTCCATACCATCGTGGTGCGCAGCACAGTGTTGCCCGGCACCGTCCGCGATGTGGTAATCCCGGCGCTCGAGCGGGCGTCCGGCAAACAGCTCGGGCACGGATTCGCGGTGTGCTTCAACCCCGAGTTTCTGCGCGAGTCGACCGCGGTCGACGATTACCACCGCCCGCCGAAGACCGTCATCGGCGAGTCTGCACCCGGCGCTGGCGATGCTGTCGCCGCGCTCTACGCGGGTTTAGACGCCCCGCTGTTGCGGACCTCGATCGAGGCCGCCGAGATGGTCAAATACGTCGACAACACCTGGCATGCCCTCAAGGTCGGATTCGCCAATGAAATTGGTGCGGTGTGCAAGGCGCTCGGCATCGACGGTCGTGGCGTGATGGAGATCTTCTGCCAGGATACCAAGCTCAACCTATCGCCCTATTACCTGCGACCCGGCTTCTCGTTCGGCGGCTCATGTCTGCCAAAGGATGTGCGCGCCTTGCGTCATCGCGTGCGCACGCTGGATCTCGACGCACCGATCTTGAACGCGATCCTGCCGAGCAACCAGGCACATTTCGAACGTGGCTACGCGCTCGTCGCCAGGCTCGGGCGGCGCCGCGTCGGCGTTCTCGGCCTGAGTTTCAAGGCCGACACCGACGACTTGCGCGAAAGCCCTATGGTGGACCTGATTGAGCGCCTGATCGGCAAGGGCTATAGCGTCCGGGTGTACGACAGCAGCGTGAATCTCGCGCGCCTGGTTGGCGCCAACAAGGACTACATCGTCGCCCACGTGCCGCATATCGCCGAGTTGATGGTGGACAGCATCGGTGAAGTGATCGATCACGCCGAGGTGCTCGTCATCGGCAACGGCGCGGCCGAATTCCGCCAGCTGGTGGCGCAGCTGCCAGCCGACAAGACCGTGATCGACTTGGTCGGCATTGAGCGTGATTGTGTGACCGACGGACGCTACGAGGGTATCTGCTGGTGACAGCTCGTGCACGCCCGCGACGGGTCCTGATCATCGTCGAGAACCTGCCTGTCCCGTTCGACCGTCGTGTGTGGCAGGAAGCGACGACCCTGGCCGCCGCCGGCTATCGTGTGTCAGTGATCTGTCCGACCGGACGCGGTTATGAACAACGCTCGGAGATCATCGACGGCATCGCCATCTATCGCCATGGTTTGCCGCTGGAAGCCGATGGTTGGCGCGGCTACGCGCTCGAATACGGCTGGGCCCTGCTCGCCCAATTGTGGTTGACGCTGCGCATCGCCTGTACCCGCGGCTTTGACGTGATCCATGCGTGCAACCCGCCCGACACTATCTTTCTGATCGGTGGCCTGTTCAAATTGTTCGGCAAGCGCTTCGTGTTCGATCATCACGACATCAATCCGGAATTGTATGAAGCGAAGTTTGCACGGCGCGATTTCTTCTATCGGTTGATGCTGCTGCTCGAACGCTGGACGTTTCGCACCGCGGATATCTCATTGGCGACGAACGACTCCTATCGCCGCATCGCGATCGAGCGTGGCGGCATGGCACCGGACAAGGTTTTTGTGGTGCGCAGTGGTCCGGCCCTGGAGCGCATGCGCATCTTGCCGCCCGTGCCAGCGCTGAAATGTGGCCGACCCTTCCTGGTCGGTTATGTCGGCGTGATGGGGCGCCAGGAAGGTATCGACCTGCTCCTCGCGGCCATCCGGCATCTCGTGCATGATCGCCAGCGCGCCGATATCCATTTTTGCCTGGTCGGCGGCGGAACGGAACTGCTGCGCATGCGCCAGCTGGCGCAGGTGCTGGCGATCGATGCCTACGTGACCTTCACCGGCCGCGTATCCGACGACGACATGCTGGCCGTGCTCAATACCGCCGATGTCTGTGTCAATCCCGATGTCGCCAATGAGATGAACGACAAATCGACCATGAATAAAGTCATGGAATACATGGCGCTCGGCAAACCTATCGTGCAGTTCGACCTGACTGAAGGCCGGGTGTCCGCAGGCGATGCCGCGCTTTATGCGCGCAACAACGATCCGATCGATCTGGCGGACAAGCTCAGTGAGTTGCTAGCCGATCCGGCGCGGCGCCTGCAGATGGGCGAAGCGGGCCGGCGGCGCGTGGTCGAATGCCTGTCGTGGGAACACGAAGCGCCGAAATTGCTGGCCGCCTACCAGGCTTTGCCGGGCCGAACGTGGGGATCGCCCTGACGATGTGCGGAATCGCGGGCTACGCTAGCACTCGGCGCCTCGCCGGGGCCAGTGAGGGTTTGCGACGCATGGCGACCGCCATCGCGCACCGCGGGCCGGATGATCATGGCTTTTTCGAGACCGCGGCCGTTACCGATAACCTAGCGATCGGGCTCGCACATCGGCGCCTCGCCATTATCGATATAACGACCGGCCATCAGCCGCTGGGCAACGAGGACGGCTCGATCCAGATCGTATTCAATGGCGAAATCTACAATTTTCAGGACTTGCGGGCCGAGCTCGCCGCCTACGGACACCGCTTCGCAACCCGTTCCGACACCGAAACCATCGTGCATGCCTACGAGCAATGGGGCGTCGATTGTGTCAATCATTTGCGCGGCATGTTTGCATTCGCGATCTGGGATGGACCGCGCGAACGGCTGCTGCTGGCACGCGATCGCTTTGGCAAAAAACCGCTGTTCCTGTTCGAGCGCGACGGCATGCTGCTGTTCGCGTCGGAGATCAAAGCGTTGCTCGCGTTTCCGTCGGTAGTCGCAACAGTCGACCGCACGGCGCTATGGGATTATTTTGCCTACCGCTATGTGCCGGCACCAGCGACCTTGTTTGCCGGCATTCGCAAGCTGCCGCCGGGCAGTTATGGCCTGTGGCAGGCGGGCAGGTTCGTTACCACCCAATACTACGCGTTAGCCGACCGCGGTCCGCGCCGGACCGGCGCGCCGACGCCGGCGCCGGTCGCCGAGTTCGCGCGCCTGCTCGAAGATTCCGTCCGCCTGCGTATGATTGCCGATGTGCCGTTCGGTGCTTTTCTATCGGGCGGCCTGGACTCGTCGACCATCGTCGGCCTGATGTGCCGGCACGCCAGTCAGCGTGTGAAGACGTTCTCGGTTGGGTTCGGCGACTCGCCAGTGAGCGAACTGGCTTATGCGCGCACGGTGGCCATTGCTTTCGACACCGAGCATCACGAATTGACGATCACCCATCGCGACGTCATCGAGCAGTTGCCGGCGCTGGTGCGTTTCCGCGACGCGCCGGTGGCCGAGCCTTCCGATGTGCCGGTGTATCTGCTCGCGCGCGAAGCCCGACGCAGCGTGAAAATGGTCCTGACTGGCGAAGGCGCCGATGAAATCCTGGGCGGCTATCCCAAGCATGTGTTCGAACGCTATGCAGCAGCGTATCAGCGGCTGCCGGCGACTCTCCGGCGGCGGTTCCAGGCGCTGATGACGGCGCTGCCGTCGCGCTTTCGCCGGGCCAACACTGCAGTCGCCGCGCTAGCGCTGGAACACTGGGCCGAACGCATGCCGCGCTGGTTCGGCGCCGTATCGCCATCCGAGCAGCGAGCTCTCCTCCGGCTGCAGCCGCCGGCGTCGAAGCACGCGCCGCTGGGGGCAGCCATGCCGCTGGCCGGCAACTCGGCGCTGCGTTCGATCCTGTATTTCGATCAGGTCAGCTGGTTGCCCGACAACTTGCTCGAACGCGGCGATCGCATGACCATGGCGGCCTCGCTCGAGGCGCGTATGCCCTTCATGGACCACACCCTCGCCGAATTTGTCACGACCCTGTCCGATACGTGGCGGGTGCGCCGGCGGACGACGAAATACATTCTGCGCGCAGCCGCTCACGCGCTGCTGCCGAGAGCGATTCTGCAACGCCCCAAGATCGGCTTTCGCGTGCCGGTCGACGAGTGGTTTCGCGGGCCATTGCGCGAATTTCTGCTCGATCATCTGCTCGAGCCGGCGAGCCGTACACGCGAGTATTACCACCCCCAGGTACTCAAGACCTATGTCGATGAGCACTTGAGCGGACGCCGCAACCACGAGAAACTGCTCTGGAGTCTGCTCACCCTTGAGCTGTGGCACCGCGAGTTCAACGTCTCGCTGGCCGTTTGATCCCACAATGGCAGCATATCCGCACACACACCGCCGAGCGGCCAGCGCGCGGCAATTACCGGGCGCTGCACGCGCGTGCGCCGGGTTCGCGCTAGCGCGCAGCGCTGGATTGGTTTGAGCCGATGCGCGTGGTCATCACCACCACCCTGAACAATAACCTCTTTCACGCGACGCTGACGCCGCTGGTACGTGCACGGCCGGACCTCGAAGTGCTGGTGATCACCGATCGCGAAGGTCCGCCGATCCCGGGGGTGCGCTGGGTGTGGCCGCGCGGCTGGTTGCGGCATCTGGGTGAATTGGGCGCGCGCCTGCTGCTGTTGCTTGTCACCATTGCACATCCGCGTACGCGCCTGGTGATGGCTTACGGGGTCATCCCTCACGGTCTGTATGCGGTGTGGCTGGCGCGGCTGTGCAAGGTGCCGGTCTATCTGCATTTCATCGGCGGGCCGGCCGAGATTCGTTTCGCCGAGGATGTCCGCGTGCTGGAAAATCGCGTGGTCCGCCGCTCCCGTCATCCGCATTTCTGGGAACGACTTGCCCGCCGTGCGTCACGCCGCGCCGACCGCATATTCGTCCCCGGAGCGGCGACGCGGGCGTTCCTGATCGCCGACGGCTATGCCGCAGACGCGGTCTCGGTGCTGCACAGTACGATCGATCCAGAGCGCTACTTCCCGGTCGCGCAGGCGCGCGACATCGAGGTCCTGATCAGCGCGCGGCTGTGCGCACGCAAGCGCCCGTTGTTCACCCTGCGCGTACTTGCCCAGGTGCGTGGGCGGATGCCCGCTGCACGCTTCTGCTGGCTCGGCGACGGCGTTATGCACGACGAATTCGCCGCTGGCCTGCGCGACCTCGATCTACAGGACGTCACCGATTGGCGCTCCACTGACGATGTCGGCCCGTTCTACCAGCGCGCCAAGGTCTTCCTGCTGTGCTCGATCAATGAAGGCCTGTCTCTGGCCTGCCTCGAAGCGATGGCTTGCGGGGTCGTCCCGGTGGTCTCCGATTGCGGCGATATGCAGGACGCCGTGATCGCTGAAACGACGGGATGCCTGCTCGACGCGACGGCTGACGAAGCGCAATTCGCCGATGTGATCGTGGCGCTGTTGACCGACCCGCAACGGTCTGCGGCATGCTCCGCCGCCGCTGTACGCCTGGTCGAAACCGCGCACAGCTTCGCTGTCGCACAGCGCCGCTGGCGTGAAATTCTCGCCGCCGTACTGCCGCTGAATTAGCCCAAAGGATACGCAACATGGGGGCCATTGCCGGATATTTCATGCGTCGCGCCGGCTCAGTGGCGCCGGATTTGCTTGAACGCCAGGCTGCGCTCCTCGCCCATCGCGGTCCGGCCGGAGCGGTAATCCATCGCGCCGGTCCGATCGGCTTCGTCCATTGCCGGGACCAGGTGATGCCGCACGTGCATGCGGCGGCTCAGGTCTGTGTCGATGCGGACGGCCGTTTCGTCCTGATCTGCAATGGCCGCATCTTCAACCACCGCGAACTGGCGCGCGAGCTTGCCCCCGGGGCCACGTCCCCCCCATCGATCCTGGACGTCATGCTGCAGGCCTACTTGGCGTGGGGCGAGCAGGCCTTCCGTCGCTTCAACGGCGCGTTCGCCTGTGCCATCTGGGATAGCCGGGAACAAGTATTGGTGCTGGCACGCGACCACTGTGGCATCAAACAGCTGTTTGTCAGCATCGCGCCCGAGCAGATTGTATTCGCCACGGAAATTAAGGCCGTGTTGGCCGAGCGCCGCATTGCGCAACAACCGGACCGCATCGCTATCGCCAACTATCTGGCGCTGAATCGCCGTCTGTTTCGCACCGAACGAACCCTCTACGCCGGCGTTACGCGAGTGCTGCCGGCACAGCTGCTGCGCATCGATGGCACACAAGTTCGCCATACTACCTATTGGCAATTGACCGCCACGCAGGCGGAAATCGGCGCCAACGATGAACAATCGATCGAGGCCGTTCGCGAACTGATTATCGACGCCGTACGCATCCGCTTGCCGGACAGTCCCCGGGTCGGTGCGGCGCTCAGCGGCGGCTTCGATTCATCGTCCATCGTCTGCCTGATTGACCATCTCTATCGGTGCGAGCGTGGCGGCGCGGCCATGCTCGACACGTTCTCGTTTGAGTTCGGCACTGACGACGCCGACGAGGTGCCGCTGATCAAGCTGGTCGCGGCCAAGGTCGGCGCACGCCATCATCACCTGCAACCGCTCGACGACACTTTTCTGGACGACCTTGACCGCGCCATTCGCGCACACGATGGCCCGCTGCTGGAAAGCAGCATCCTTTTGTTGTGGGACAAGAAGAAACGCGCCCACGAGGCCGGGGTCGAGGTGCTACTCAGTGGACTCGGCGGCGATGAAGTGTTCATGGGAACGCTGCACTATCTCGCGGATCTCGCCCGCGGTGGCCATTGGCTCGCCTTATGGCGGGCGTTGCGGTCGGTCTATCCGGTCGATCTGAGTACCGGCAAGCACACTGATCTGAATGATCTGTTCAAGGCGTACATGCTCTCGCCATTTTTGCCCGACTGGTTGCGTCGCATGCGCGGTACGCTCGAGGGCCGCCCCTATCCGCCGGCCTGGATTGCACCGGACCTGGTCGCTGAGGCCGGCTTGGACGAACGGCCGATCAGCGTCGACAACCCTTACCACACAGCTTACGATCGCAACGCTTACGATCTGTTTCACTATGAGTTGCTCGGTGGCGCCATCCCGTTTCACGACGATTGCAGCGGCGCTTTCGCAGTCGATACCCGCTTCCCATTCCTGGATGTCCGTCTGGTCGAGGCCATGTTCGCGATGAAGCGGCGCTGGAAGCTCGATGGCCCGCATATCCGGCGCATGCAGAAACGCGCGATGCAACCGTTTCTGCCGCCGGAAATTCTGGCCGATCATCTGAAAAAGAATTTTCACGGCGCGCTGCATGCGTTTACCCGGCGGGCATATCAGCCTCTGTTCCGGGAATTTCTCGCGCGCGGCGATCAGCTGGCCCGCGAATACATGGACTGGCAGGTGGTCGAGCGCTGCGGGGCGGATTATTTCAGCAGCGCTGCCGCCGATCCCGGACCGCTATGGCTGGCGTTGAATCTCGAAAGATGGCTGCGCGACTTCGCCCGCTGACGCGGGTGGCGCGTCACCAGGTCAGTGGTGCTGGCGCTGCCACTGGTTGAGCAGGGCGGCCAGATAGTCGACCTGCCCGGACGCCAGTTCCTGATGTACCGGCAGGCACACGATCTGCGCCTTGAGCGTGGCTTCCCACTCGAAGCCGATGCGCGGGATCGCCGGATTATCGAATCCGAAGCCATGGCATTCGACGCCGTGCGCATTCAGCCAGGCACGCAGGCCGGTGGTGCCCGGGCTTTGCAGCACCGGAAACATCAGCGGACAGGTGCCTACCGGCAGACTGGCGAACAATGGCCGAAACCGCGGCCCGGCGTCGAGTTGAGCGCCGAGGCGTTGATAGTTCTCGCGTCGTCGCAGCGCCACTGTGCCATGGGCGACACGGGCGAGCAGCCAGCGCGAGAACGCGCTCATGCGCCAATCGCTGCGCACCGGATCGAACGCGGGCGCGATTGCGGTATCTGAGCGCGAAGCGGCAGAGTCGACCGGCGTGCGCGCCGTGCGGCGCGTTTGCGGGCGCAGCGGCATCACCAACAGATCTGCCAGTCGCGGAAAGCGCGGTCCAAGGGTCCGTTGCAACAGTAGACGTGATTGCCCGACACTGTGCCTGAGCGACGGTCCCACTCCGC
The DNA here is from genome assembly GCA_031362345.1 of Pseudomonadota bacterium. Taxonomy (GTDB): domain Bacteria; phylum Pseudomonadota; class Gammaproteobacteria; genus JADJYF01. Next base: position 11,401 of record JANLSI010000814.1, on the reverse strand, counting down.
GCTCGGCGTCAGCGCTCGATGCGGAAGTGTTCAGCACCATCGCGCCGCCGTCGGCCAGCGGCAGGGTCTTGTACAGGCTGAAGATGCTCAAATCGCCGCAACTGCCGAGTGCACGGCCGCTGCGGTCGGCGGACAGCAGTCCGTGCGCGGTGTCCTCGATCAGCAGCAACTGGTGGCGGTGCGCGAATTCGACAAGTTCGGTCAGCGGCTGCGGGAAGCCGAAATAATGGATCACGAACAGCGCCGCCGCGCGTCCGTCGTAGACGCGCTCCAGGCGGGCCAGATCGGGCACCAGTTCAGGCGTAATCGGATACCAGTCAAGCTCGAGCCCGTAGGCCCGCAGCACGTCGATTTCCGATCCGCAGGCGTAGGCCGGGACGAGCATCCGATCGCCCCGAATCAGGCCGATGCGCTTGAGCCCGTGCCACAAGGCAGCGCGGGCGTTGAAGTACAGCGTCGCCTGATCGCTGGCGAGTGAAATGGGTAACGGGCCGGGGACGCGCGCGATCTGATCCCAGGTCAGTCCGGGGAAAATGAAGATCCGACCGCGCTCGGCGCGGGATTCAGCCCGATCCATCAGGGCGGAGGGCGCGGCTCGCGCGCGCGACGCAAGCGCGGAACCAGTCATTCATCGTGTAGAAACGCTCTAGCGCATACTCCGCCGGACGAAAGAAGTTGATGCTTAGTGACATCGATACCTGGGCGCCGTTGTCGACCCAGTGCGGCCAGTTGCGCGGCACGTATAAGGTGTTGCCCGGTTGCAGGACGAATTCGGCGGCGGTTGTCTCCAGCGCCGGCGCGTATTCGAAGTGAATGCCTTTGCGGGCGCGGAACATCGCCACCAGGATTTCCTGCGCGGCCCCAAGTCGGCACGGGAATACGTGGATGGTCTTGACGCCATGCAAATGGGCCAGAAAATTCTGCTCGCGATCTGTGTGGTACGACGATATCGCGTGCGGCGACGACAGAAAGATCGAGGCGGTGCAGCAGCGGAACGACGTGGTTGCGACGCCGAGTTCCGCCGCAAGCCAATCCAGCAGCTGCGTCACCGCGTCAGCAATCGCGGCGTCATAACGCTGGACGTTCTGCAGCATCAGGCTGGTGGTCTCTGTCGCCAGCCGCTGGTGCAGCGGGGTGGTTGACCAATCCGGCAGCGCCAGGCGACGCATCGGCGCAGCAGTCCCGCCCGCGGCAGCCCGGTAGATGATGTCCTGTGACGGCATTGACTGCAGCATCCGCTCGACGCGTTCGAAGCTGCAGGCGTCGACCGCCAGCGGCGCCAGGTGTCGATCGAACAAATAGGGCTCGTGCGTCCAACTGACGCTGGCAAAATCGGCAGCCGGCGGGACCTTTCCTACCAGCCCTGGGTGCTGAACATTCATTCTATCTCCTCTGGCTCGGTGGGCGCCGCAGTCGGCGAGGTCCTGTAAGAGGCAACTACCCGGCGCAAGGTTTCAACCACTGTCATCGTGCGGTGGAGCAGCGCGGAATATCCTCGTCGGCGGAACGCCCAGGCCTGACCGAGTGGCAGCGGCACTGAGGCGAACATGCGTACGACCGGTGAATTTCCGTTCAAGTCGATCCAGTCCAATTCATGCCGGGCCGCCCAGTCAATGATTTCGCGCAGCAACAGACGACCGGGTGAGCCGGTCGCAAAATTGTCGTCGAAATACGTCTGCAACGCGTAGGCCTTGCCGTTGTCCACGATGCTGAACAAGGTGCCGGCCAGGCGCTCGTCAACGTAGACTTCGTTGAACACGCAGCCGCCCGCGACAGCGTAACGCCCGCAGAGATCGGTGTAGAACGCGACCATCGCCGGTGTCAGCGGGAGACACCAGTTCTGGCCCGGTCGCGGGACCTGCTTCCTGCTGCGCGCCGCCAGTCCGAACATTCTAGCAAGCGCTGCCGGCAACTCTGTGGCAGCGGTCACGCTGACGCAGCGTAATGCCCCGAGCTTGGCCAAGGTGCGTTCGGCTGACTGAAAGCGTTTGCGGAAGTGGCGCGAGCGGCTTCTGAAATAAGTGTCCCATGGTTGTGGGTGCAAGCCGTAGAGGGTCGTCAGACCGGGCCGTGACTCGACGCTTAGCCCACCGGCTTGCAGTCCGTCATGCAATATCTGATCGAAGTCCGCAAGCAACCCGGGGAAGATCAGCATGTCCCAGTCGGTGCACGCGGCAAGATGACGCCCGACGGCCGTGACCACCTCGCGCTCGGTCCCTGGGCGTGCGACCCAGTGCCCGCGAATGCTGCCACATTGCAAGCCGGCCGGGACGGTCAGTTGGCGCAGGGGGATCAGATTGCCGCGACGGCTGGGTGCCTGCAGAAACGGCAGGTCTTCCGGCTGCACGTGATGCAGCGAGAGCCATGGTCGACGCCATACACGTGACTGTACCAACGGTACGATTCCGATCAACCGCCCGCCCTGTGCGACCGCCAGAACGCGTGGCTGCTTGTCAGCGCCGAACGTGCTCAACCATGCCCGGTACCAGTCGGGGCCATCGAAGATGGTCGCCCGAGTTGCCTGCTGGAGTTCGCGCCACGCCGGCGCAGACGCCGCGACTTCGGCGCTGGTGCGCAGCGCCGAGACTGCATAATCCCTGTTCATTCAAATATTGAAATCTCGAACCCGGCGACCAGAGTCGTGCCACACGCCGGTCTGCGCCCGCCGTCGGCCCTCGACTGCGCGGCCGCAATTCGCTGCATGATGTCACGCTGTCGTGGCTGCCGGCGGCGGTTCTAGTTGACCTGTTGATGCGAAGCCTTGATATCGTCGATGAATAGAACCGTTTCGGTCTTGGGCGGATTGGCGGTATTGCCGACTTCCAGCGAATCGTAGACGATTTTGGCGACCGGCAAGGTTTGCCCCTTGGCATCAATAGTCAGATGATCGTCGATCCATAACTGGGCGACACCGTCGGCGCCTTCCGACAGCAGGAAATGGACCTTGATATGGGTCCAAACCCCGGACCGCAGAACGGTGTCGTCAGGTGCTTCCGCGCGATATTCCGGGCGTGACGGCCACTTGAGCTGAAAAAACGGACGCAGATCGTCAGTGAGCATTAGGCGCATTCCGCCACCCTGATCCAGAAATGTGCTTTCCAGATCGACCAGCGACCACGGCCGTCCCTTTTCGAGGAAATACCACGCTGAATACCAGAAATGCTCGCCTTTCTTGAAATGAAACAACGAACTGCCCAGTGACGCCTTGGTCAGCTGCATGTCGCCGTTGGAAGCCACTGAGTAAGTTCGCAGCGACGTCAGCCCAGAGTGCGCCCGTTCGCTACTGGGCTCGACCCGGTTATCCAGGAATGTGGACTTGCCTCGGAGAATGCGCTGGCGCAGTGCGGAATACTCGCCTGCGCTGCGCGAGGCCGGCCCAAGCAGGGTGAAATCGGTCCATCCGCGTTCCAATCCGATCAGATCGACAATCGACTTCGCGTTTTCGAAGCCTTCGTTGAGGTCCGGTTTCACCGGATATTTCTGCCCATCGTTGCCGAGGCGGACCAGTTGGTTGCCATCCTGAGCAAAATTTTTGACATAGAACTCGGGATCATAGACCCGCTGCACGGCTTTCTGGACGCCGCGACTCGGCCCCTGGAGGAGCATGCCGTCGACTACGTCGTAGTGCGAGCCATCGAGATCGAACGACGCTTCTGGCACGTTCGATCCGGCGGCGGCAGCCGTGCCACCCGCGATCATGATTAGCGACCCCATGACCATGAGCTTTGTTCTGAAATTTTTCCGCAGCATCAGCATGATTTTTGATTTTGACTAATTAAAACGGCTTGTCGAGTGCCAAACTAGCGCAACGCCCCAGCTATTTTATGGCTCCAGCAGCAGAATGCGAGCTTTGTCACAACTCGCCATGTACGCGCGGAATAGCTTTTTGTATTTCGGCACGAAGCACCATTCGCTCCAGCCCAGCACCTGGCCGAGTAGTGCGCCGGCATCGCGATGCCACACCATGGCAGGTGCGAGCCACCAATATAGTGGGTCGCGGATACAGCCATCCTTGGCAACCAGCTTGCGATAGCCAGCGTGCCAAGTGTAGGCGGCAAACAGTGTCGCAGCGAACGCCGGCGCCGGCGCAAACCAGGGATACGCCGCCAGCAGGAGCGCCAGGCCGCCGTAGAAACCTGCGAGTTTCACGAAGTGGCGATTGGTGAAACGGCTGCGACCGTTACCGCGCGCGTAGTCGAAACTGAGCTGAAAGACGCTAGCGAGGTCAGAGCGCATGTGATGCGCGATGCGCGCCTGCCAGTTCAGCACGACCCGCATTCCCAACGCATAGGCCTTGCGGCTGAATACCTTGTCCTGCGCTCGATGCAACCATTCCGGATAGCCGCCGATGGCGTCGAAAGTTGCGCGCGTCATCGCAATTGTGCCGCCGCCGGGTAACACGGCTCGCGGCACCAGCGCTTGACGCTCGGCTGCCGACATCACGCTGAAACGGTAGTTCTGCGGGTAATGAATTGCCGCCAGACAGTGCTCGAACGCGTTCGTCACCAGCGGCTCGAAGATCCCGCAGACAATGTCGACGTCAGCGGTTTCCTCGAATGGCCGCACCATCTCCGCAATCCAGTCTGGCGCCACCGGGTTGCCGCAATCGGCGAACACAATCACCTCCGCACTGGTCGCGCGGGCCCCGACATTGCGCCCGCCGCCGCTGAAGCGCGCTGGGTTCTGCACCACCCGCACCGGAACGCCGCGCGCCGCGTAGGCAAGGAAGCGTGCGACGGTGTCGTCAGTGGACATGCCGTCCCCGATTACGATCTCGTCCGGCAACCGGGTTGACGCCAGTATTGCGGCCATGGTCGCGTTTACCCGCGGACCTTCGTTGCGCACTGGCATGACCAGCGCCACCGCAACGTGCCTGGTCATGGCGCCGGGTGCGATCTCGATGCTGGCGCCGCGGCTGTCGCTAACCGCACCGGTCGATGCAGACATAAATGTGCATAATGCCGCCCGGCATAAAGGCGCAAGCAGGCGCTTTCAGGTTTACGCATGGTCGGGAATAGCAAGGAAATACACGGCATCTGGTCTCATGCGCGGATCTACGCAATCGGCAGTGTGATCAATCGCGCAGCCGGGATCGTACTGATCCCCCTGTACACGCATCTGCTGCCGGCATCTGACTTTGGATTGTATACCATCGTCGTGGTTACGGCCGACATGGCGGCCGCCCTGATCGGTGGTGTCGTCGGCACCGCGATGGTCCGCATCTACCTGGAAAGCGACAATCTGGAGCGCCGGGCGGTGGTGGCGGCGACCGCATTTGCGAGCTTCACTGTGCTCGGACTGGTGGCGGCCGCCGCTGCCCATCCGCTGGCGGAATTCGCCAGCCGAGTGGTGTTCGATTCCAACGAACAGCGCAAGCTTCTCGAATTCGCCATCTACGGCAGTATTCTCAGTCTGCTGTTCAACCTCGAGCTGGACTACTTCCGCGCGGAGAAGCGACCGTGGATGTATCTGCTGCTGTCGAGCGCGAAAAGCGTCACTATTTTCGCCGCCAGCTACGTGCTCGTTGCCTATTTCAATCTCGGCGTAATGGGCGTGGTGATGGCCACGGCCGCGACGTTTTTCGTGATTGCGATCGCCACGCTGATCAGCCTGCTGCGACGCACCGGCCTACATTTCGATGTGGCCAGCGCGCGCGCCATGCTGACCTTCGGACTGCCAATGTTGCCGGCTAGAATGGCGGATTTGTCGACCGAATTCACCGACAAATATTTCATCAACGCGTTGGTCAGTGCCGCCGCCGTCGGCCATTATTCGCTGGCGCAACGGCTGGTGTCGTTACTGCAGAGCTTCATTGCCAGTCCGTTCGCGCAAGTGTGGATCGTGCGTCGCCTGGAAACACTTGGCGACAATGACCAGCAGGAAGGATTCGCCCGCATCTTTACGGTATTTCTCGCGGTGATGGCTGGCGCGGGACTGCTGCTAGCGACTTATGCACCCGAAATCATCGCGATCATCAGCTCAGCCCAGTACCAGTCAGCGGCTGCTCTGGTGCCGGTGCTGGCGCTGTCAATGGCGATCATGCCGATCGACATGAATTTTCAGCTGGGCATTATTCATGCAAAAAAGACCGTATTTCTGCTGCACGCCAGCCTCGTCGCGGCGCTGGTTAACGTGCTCTTCATGTATACCCTTGTGCGCGGCTATGCCGTTTTTGGCGCCACCCTCGCGTTGTTGCTGACGAACGCCGTACGGGTTGCGCTGGTGGCGTGGTTCAGTTTGCGATTCTGTGATTCGAAGCTTCGTTTTGAATGGGGCCGTACGGCGCTGCTGTTGAGTGCCGCCGTCGTCTGTTACCTCGCCGCGCGCGCCCTGTTCGGCGAGGTCGTGGCGGCCACGACAGGCGTCGCCAAGCTGCCCGTGATGGCGGTGTATGGGCTGGCTCTATGGGTCGCGCTGCGGCCAACGCCCGCCGCCGTGCGGGCTTGATGGGGCTCGCGTTCACGCATCGCGTTCCGTTGTCGCCGGCCCGGCGAGGGAGGCCGAGGCCCGGCGCGCGTAGACTGCCGACAGCAGCCGGGAAAGTGGCCGGTGGCGGAAAACACGTTGATCGACAACGCTGACAAGCTCGTTCGCCCAGCGACGTTTATATTCGCTATGTTGCGTTATGCAGTCCATATCAAGAGTACTGCAGCCGCGATCGTGCATGCAGCTAGCGACGAAATCCGCCATCACACGGGTGCCGAGCGAACGATCAGGGCTGCTGGCGCGGTAACTGGTCTTCAGTCCATAGATACGGTCGCGGAACGCCAGCCCGAACGCAAACGCGAGTGGCGTTTCGCCGTCGAGCAAAAGCGACGCCAACGCTGCCCCGCGCGCATGGTAATCGCGCAGCAGGCCTTCAAAGAAAGCGCGCGTCGCGGTCGCACTCACAATCGAAGTGCCCGCAGCATGCGACCATGAATCTATTGCCACGGTTTCCAGCAAGGAGAACAAGAGGTCGATATCGCCAAAATCGTCAGGGAAACGCAAGACCCGCAGATCGGCGCATTTCTCTTCGGCCTTGCGCAGGGTTTTGCGAAACGTACGCGATTTCTGTGCCGACCAGTCCTCCCAAGAGGAGGTCAGCGACACCAGCGGCAATTCCAGCGATTGCCGCAAGTGTACCGTACCGGGCCACGCACCGTCCGTGAATGCGTGGCGTTCCGCCGTGTCGGCACGACCCCATCCATAATCAAAGAACTGCCAGGAAAATGGTTCCAGAAATTGATGCAGGGCTTGCCACCCCGCGGGCCAGCGGCGATTGAAGATGACCTCACTGCGCGCCGAGACCTCGTTGCCGATCAAACGCAGCGCATCGATCGGTAGCGGGCCAATCCGCATGCGTGTGCGCAATAGTGGTGCGAGGCCAAACGCGCCGGCGTCGTCCTCCAGCAGCACTGTCAGCATCTCGGCATTGCCACCGAAACAATCCCACCAATGAGAAATCCAGGGGCCGGTGACGTGCAATGGCGCGTAATCGCAGTCGTTGACGACCGTATCCCACGCCTCACGGAGGTGCCGAAAGTCTTGCGCATTGGTCGCTACGCGAACCCGGATGTCGGCGTTTTCCCCGTCGGAATGCTGTGGTACTCTGTGCCCCATATAAACCCTCTTGCTGGTTGCTGGTCTTTCCACTTATAGCATCGCGTGCCTAGCGTCGATGAATAGTTGTGAACCCTTCCGCATCTCTTCGTACGACAGATCGTGAAAATTTGTAAGGCCGCGAGCCGGTCAAATCCTGAACGCGGAACGGCCACCTGGGCCGGCCAGTGTAGCCGCCTAATCTGACACGGCACTTCAATGTCGGACCTGAGGCGCCGCTATACAATGAGCAGCATGCGGCGGCGTGCCCCACCGGTGATTCGCCAACCGCACAAGCTGGACGTTATTTTCTGAATCAGACCATGCTTCGATCCAGCGTTAAATCCCCGTTGTCGATTGGTATCCTCGTCGTCGCAGCGATGTTGCTTACGAGCGGCTGCGTCTTCCACCAAGTGCCATTGACGACCTGGAATAGTCCGCTGCCAGCCGACTTCCATCTGTACCCTCCGGTGATCACCACCGGCGACCTCCTGGAAATTCGATTTTATCTCAACGAACAATTGCAATCCGAGTCCTATCGACTCGGGGTCGGCGACATCCTACGAATGGACTTCGATATGCACCCTGAACTCGGGCGTGAGTCCATGATGGTACTGCCGGACGGCACGGTCGCACTCCCGCTGATCGGCGCGGTCCCGGTCGCGGGACAGACTGTCGCGCGGTCATCGCAAGCGATAGCCGAAAAGTATGCGGCGATTGCTTTCAAGGACCCGATTGTCGTGCTCTCGGTCATGCAGGGCCAGCAGCGACTGAAGCATTTCCTGCAATCAAAAAGCCAACAATCCGATAGCGAGAACCTGGTCATCCCGATCTACGAAGGGGTACCGATTCAATTGCCGTTTATTGAAGCCGTCGCAGTCGACCGTCCGCTGAATGAGATGCGGGACGAAATCATCGAAAAATACGCGAGCGAGTTCGGCACCCAGCTCAATATCGTGGCCAACTTGCGCCAGCGCGAAACGCCCACCGCTACTGTCATGGGCGAAGTCAAGCTACCGGGCCGGATCCCGCTCAGGCACCCGCTGACCCCGATGGGTGCGATAGCTGCAGTCGGTGGCTATACAGATGCGGCCGATCCGAAGCGAGTGGCGGTCGTCCGGTTTACCCCGGACGGTAGCTATCAACGTTGGATCTTCGATCTGAGCGCGGCTTTGAACGAAGAGGATGCGCCGCACAACGCGTTCAAGCTCAGCTACGACGACGTCGTAATCGTGGTCAAGACCGACATTGCCGACGTCAATGTTTGGGTCGAGCAGTACCTGCGCAAGAACATACCCATCAGCATCGGGGCAGGCCTCCCTATTGGTAATTGACCCAACTAACACCGGCACCGGTGAGCGGGCACGATCACCGGCAGGTATTACGCGGTAAGCGCACGAGATGGATATGCAGAAAAATTCGATCACGGTAAAGTCCAATGACCCGGTGTCAGGCGCCTACGCCCAGATCCGCTCGCGGATCCTGGCATGGCGCGCAACTGGGACCGAGACGCCGCCGTCGGCAATGGTCGTAGTGCTAGCGTCCCGCCGCGTTGGCGAAGGCGTGTCGACGGTGTGCGCTGAACTCGGCCAATCACTGCAGGCAGAACTAGGCGATGGCATCATGCTGGTCGACAGCGCAAGTGGACCGGCCGATCTCGTCACCATGCTCGACGCCGATTGCCGGCCGCTCACGCTCGAACGCCTGCAGGAGCCACTACCCGCCGATGTCCGCCAGCTTGCCGCGCGTGGACGCGCTCTGGCGCTGCCCGTCGTGCGCGTGGCTAACAGTGCGACACTGGAGAGTGCAACCTGGTCAACGGTCGTTGCGCAATTGTGCCGCCACTACACCATTATTCTGGTCGATGCCGGTGCCCTGCATTCGAACGTCCCTCATCTGTGGGGCCGCTGGGCAACCCATTCGTTGCTGGTTATCGACACCGCACTGACTTCAGTGATGGAACTCGAGCGGCTGCGCGCCGAAATGACCGGATTCGGCGTTAAACTCCACGGCGCAATACTGAACAAGAAGGCTTTTCATGTCCCGGCTGCGATTTACCGGCATCTATTGTGACGTCATTCGAAGTGCCATGCGGTCGTCGACCACGCGGTCTGCGGTCGTGCAGGAGCGTCCGCGCGGCCGCCGCCGGAAGCCCGCTGCCCAGGGTTGGAACGTGGAGCTAGGCCGATGACCAAACGTGACATCGTTGTCTTCCTCTTCAAATGGTATCGGACTTTACTGGGTAATTTCCTGCTGGTTGTCGGCATGGTGACGGCCGGCGTGTATGGGTTGCCGCCAGCGTATTCTGCGCGAGCCGTCGTATTGATTGAAAGTACGCAGGCGATCTCCACGCGTTTCGATCCGACGCCCGGCATCGATATGTCGATCGTGCTCAAAACCGAGTCGGAAGTGCTGCTGTCGCGACCGGTTCTCGAGAACGTAGTGGATACCGTGCGGCCGCACGAGATCCCCCCGCGTCTCACCTGGATCTACGAGACCAAAAAGCGCCTGCGCGGGCAGATGGAGAACGTTGGGCTGTTGAACGCGTCACTACCGCGCGACAGCTGGATCAGGGGGCTGGCGGACGATATCAAAGTCAAGCCGATTGCCGGATCGAACATTGTAGAAATCAAATATGCGAACGAAGACCCGCGTCTGGCCGCAGCGATCGTCAACGAAGTCACTCGCGCGTATATTTCGCACCATGCAGAAATCTATGCCGCACGCGGCGTGACCGAGTTCTACGATGAACAGGCGCAAAAATCCAAAGCCAATCTCGAGGAATTGAATAAGCAGTTGGACGACTACCGGGCGACGTTTCCGGTGTCGGAAAACGCTGCTAGTCGCGATAGCCTGAATCGGACGCTTGATCGGCTGCGCGACCAAGCAAGTCGGCTGCGCGGCGAGATCATCGAATTGACCTCGAAGTACGGCGACGGCTATACCAGTGTCAAAGTTGCGCGTTCCAAACTGACCGATATTGCGACAGCTATCCAGACCAACGAGGACAAAATCGCGCGCATGCAGAGTCGTGACGCCGAGCTCGATCTCCTGCATTCTCTGGCCGATTCTGAACGCACCAATTACCTCAATATCTTAAAATTGAGCGCGCAGGCGAAGACGACCGAACTGGCCAATCCCAATACAACCAACGTGCGTGTCGTGGAGTACGCCAACGTCGCCGCCAGCCCGGCACATTCCCGGCTTTTCTTCATCCTGCTCGCGATCGTCGGTGGCAGCGGACTCGCGGTCGCGATCGCTTTGGTGCGCGAATATTTCGATCAGCGGGTTCCCAGCACCGACGTTGCTGAAGTGTTGCTTGGTTTGCCAGTGCTTGGTGCGATCCCGGCGCACAAGGTTCGATTGCGGACGATCCGTCGCGCTTGAACCATGCCTCCAACCGAGTTCTCGCACGTCTCGACCGCAGACTGACGCTGGCATGTTGAAGCCCCCGCAAGCACGCTGGCATGAGGGAGCTGATGCGCAGCGCATGTTGTCAGAACAACTCGATAAGATCGTTGCCGACTGTGCCGACGCGACCGTATTTTGCACCAGCGCATGGCTGCTGCCAGCCGCGCAATATCTGAGTGAAGGGCGTGAGCTGATGGTGTTGTGTGTCCGTCGTGACACCCGTGTGCTCGCGCTACTGCCATTGACCTGGGGCATTGAATGGTTGGCCGGCATGCCCGTGCGCACGCTGCGTCACCTCGGCTATCCCTTGTCCGACCGGATCGGTTTGTTGCTCACGGATAGCAGTCCGGCGGTGCCAACGGCGCTGATCCAGGGCCTCATGCATTGCCCGCGGCCCTGGGATCTCGTC
>JANLSI010000464.1:0-4741 GCA_031362345.1 Pseudomonadota bacterium | reverse complement strand
CACCGTGCCGCGTTCGAGAAAATGCGGATGACTGAGAGTTTCCTTGACGCTCAACACCGGTGCGCAGGGCACATTGTGCGCCTCAAGGTGGGCGATGGCGGCGGCAACATCGACAAACCCGGCTAGCCAGGTTTCGATGATCTCGACGACTTCCCCACGGCGCGCCACACGCGCGGCGTCCGTTGCATAGCGTGGGTCGTCGACCATGTCCGGCCGTGCCATGGCCGCACACAGGTCGGGCCAGTGATGCAGGAAGGCGACGATGACGATCGCGCGGTCCTTCACCGCGAACACGCCATTGGGACACACATAGGTGTAGTGGCGGCCACCGCGCGTCGGATCGAGGCGCCCGTCGCTCGCGCTGGCCTGATACACACTCGCTTCATGGTAGTGGTAATAGCAATCGAGTAGCGCGATATCCAAGGCCTGGCCGCGACCCGTACGCGCGCGATGGATGAGCGCCGCCGCCACCGCAAACGCCGCGTGGACGCCGGTACTGATATCGCCGAGCGCGAGGCTGGGCAGCGACGGCAAGGCGTCCGGCTCACCGATCATCGAGGTGACGCCGGAATAGGCCTGCGCAATGACGTCGTAGCCCGGCTTGTCCGCCAGCGGCCCGTGCTGCCCGAGCGCCGAGATCGAGCACAGGATCACGTCCTCGCGCAGGGTCTTGAGCGCCGCGTAACTCAAGCCCAGATTCGCCAGCACGCCGGGGCGGAAATTCTCGACCACCACATCGCAATGCGGTACCAGTCGGCGAATGATCGCCATGCCCTCAGGCTTGCGTAGATCGACACACAAACTGCGCTTGTTCAGATTCTGCTGGATGAGATGCAGACTGCGCTCGTTGCGCAGCTTGCCGAGCGCGCGCGCCATCTCGCCGTGGGGCGCGGCTTCGACCTTGATGACATCGGCGCCCATTTCCGCAAACAAGCGCGTGCAGGTCGGACCGGCGAGGACACGGGTCAGGTCGAGGATCCGTATGCCGCTCAGCAGATGTTCGTTAGCCATGTAACGGCCCCCACTCAGCGCGACGGCAGCGCAACGACCGCCATGCCGGTGGCGGTGGTCTCGTCGAGCTGATTGATCACCGCCAGTTCGAGATCGACCAGATGGGCGCCCTCTTCCACCCGCTTGTCGACGACCTGGCCCCTACACCATGACACGTCGCCAAAGATATTCGGTCGTCGCAGGCTGACCGACAGCTTGCGCACAAAACCGTCGTCGCCCATCCAATTGCTTAACAACTGCCCGAGCCAGGAGATGCGTTGGGTGCCGACGTCATAGCCGCCCGGCATGCCCACCTCGCGCGCCATCTTGCCTTCAGTATGACCGCGCGCAGCGCTATCCTGCGCACCGGTGTCGGCATTGACGAAAGCATCGGCCGGATGGCGCTGGCGATGCATATGCGCACGACGATGGGCCTGGTAACTGTGACCGCCGCCGGCGTACCAGCAGATCATATCGGTGATGTTGAGCGGCCCCTTCAACATCGGCTGAATGTCCGTCCCGACCGCCACATCTTGCCAATAGCGAGGCGCAGCGGCGCGCAGCTCTTCGCTCTCGATGGCGTGGGCCAAATGTTCGAGTTCTTCCACACTGTAGCGGTGGGTTTCACGTGGCTCGTATTTGAGACCACCCTCGGCCTTGGCGCGCGGCGTGCGCGCGGTGTTGCCGAGCGCGCGGCATACCAGGCGACCGTGTTGATTGGTATACAGCACTTCGCCGGTTTGAATGATGAAGGCGCGCGCTTTGGCACCGCGCTTCTCAACCGCGTCGAGCAGGCGCGCGCGCACGGTGAAGCTGTCGCGGTGGCGAATCGGCTCGAACCATTCCCAGTCGGTGCCACCGTATAGCCATTGAATGCCACGCAGCTTGGGCGCGACCACGGTGGTATCGACGGTATAGAGGAAACAACCGGGCGCCAGACCACTTTGCCAGCGCGTCGCGGCCCCATAGGCGGGATCGCAGAACAAGGGGTTGTCGTCGCCGATACCCCAACAGAAATGGCGCACCGCATCGGGCGAGGCCTCGGTGTTCCAGCTTTGGCTGCTACGGCGCAGGTCAACGCCGATCAGAGCGCGCGCCTCGGCTAGCGCGCCGGCCCACAAGGCCGGGGTCTGCGAGCCGTCGCTAGTATCTTGGTTTGTCATGGGCAAGGTCTCTAGTCGCGGCTCAGGCGATCACACCTGCGCTCTTCAGTTCGGCTATCTCGTCGGCCGGCATCGCCAGCAGTTCGCCGAACACGTAGTCGTTGTGCTCGCCGGTGCCTGGCCCACAGCGCGCGATGCGCGGCGCGAAATCCGAGAAACGCCACGGTGCACAGAACAAGTCTTCTTCACCGTAGATAGGAATGCTCACGCGATGTTTGATGGCACGCGCAGCGAAATGGTGATCGCACCATTGTTCCTCGACCGACAACACCGGTGAGGACGCGATGCCGGCCTGACGCAGGCTCGCCACCAGGGTGTCGCGGGGGTGGCCGGCCGTCCATGCCGCGAGCGCTTCATCCAGCGCGACCGCGTCGGCAAGGCGGCCGGCCGTATGGTTGTAACGCGCTTCCTGCGCCCACGGTGCGTCGGGTACGAGTCGCGCTAAGGCCTGCCATTGCGCGTCATCGGCTATCGCGATGCTCAACCACGCATCCGCTTCGCACGCCGGATAGATGCCGTGGGGCGCCATCGCAGGATGGCCATTGGCAGGCATGGGCGGTTGCCGGCTGTGGATTTGCGCATCGAGCAGATAAGGGCGCAAGGTCCCGGCCAACGCTTCGAGCAAGGACAGATCGATATAGCTGCCCTGACCGCTCGCGCGCGCACGCCGCCATGCCGCCAATAGCGGCACCAGGGCATGCACCGAGGCATTCGGATCGCCCAGACCGAAATTGAGTGCCCCGATGGGCTTCTCACCGCGATATCCGATCAAGCCTTCCAAGGCGACGAAAGACGAAATCGTCGGCGCGTAGCCGCGCATGGCCGACAGTTCACCAAACTGCCCGCCGGACGACATTGAGAGCATCACCAAGCGCGGATTGTGCGCACGCAGCCGGTCATAGCCGAGCTGCATGCGCTCCATCGAGCCCGGCGACATGTTCTCGATAACGATGTCGCTGATGCCCGCCAGACGCTCAAGCAGCGCGCGCGCGCGCGGCTCCTTGGCGTTTAGGGTGATGCCGAGCTTGCCGTGATTGATCTGGTGATACATGGGCGACATTTCACGGCTCGGCCCTTCGACCCACTGCCCGTCGCGAAAAATGCGCCCGGCCAGCCGCAGGTTATCCGGACGCGCGGCGTGTTCGACTTTGATAACCTCAGCGCCGAGCTCCGCGAGCATGGTGCTGACCCAGGGTGCCGACCACACCCAACCGAAGTCGAGCACCCGCAGGCCAGCGAGCGGCGGCGCGGCCGCATCAGTCGCCGCTGCACGCGGCTGCGGTGCCGGCCCGCTCAGCAATGATGGCGCGATATCGGGCGCCGATTCGCGGCGCGCCTCGACGACGCGAAACGGCAGACCCGGCACTTGTACATCGCGTCCTGCCACCCGACCGGGCGCAAGAAAACCGCGCGCGGTGAAATGCTCAGTGGCAAGCACATCGGCGCAGCTGCGCACTGGCGATACGATCAGATTGTGCGCGAGCGCCAGCGCTTCGAGCTCGGCCATGGTGTGGCGCGCGAGCCAGGGCATGAGCAGCGCATCGACTTCTTCGGGATACTGCTTACCCATGGTGCGCAGATCCTGGTAGCGCGGCTCGGACGCCCAGGCCGGGTTACCCATCACTTGCACGAGCCGGTTCCATTCTTCGCGCGTGCGCCCACACACGCATACTTCGCCATCCTTGCACGGCAGGATCACATAGGGATAAGCGCCACCGGAGCCCGAGGGCCGGCGGCCGTTGCGGTGCCACTGGAGTCCATGATGGATGTAGAGCCGGGCATTGCCGGCGACATAAGTCGCGAGCACGTCGGCCAGCGCGATATCGACCAGTTGCCCACTGCCGGACCCATCGCGCGTGTTGAGCGCCAGCAGGCAGGCCGCCGCAAGCATGGCCCCACCTTGGTGTTCGGTCACGCCGGGCGGCAAGCTCAGCGGTGCGCGCGCCGGCTCACCCAGCGACCACGCCACGGCGCTCAAGGCCTGGGCGTCGAGCGCGGTGGCGGGCAGGTCTGCGTAGGGACCCTCGAGGCCGAAGGGCGTGACGATGCCGACGATGAGCTGCGGCATGCTTGCACGCAAGGCGGCGAGCGCGCCACAGTGCCCGATGAGCGCTGCGGGTGCGTCGCAGATCAGAATATCGACAGCGCTGAGTCGCGCCGCCCAGTGCGCCGCGCTCTGCGGCAAAGGCTCGCTGTCCTTGCCGTCTGCCAGCACGTCGACAGCGAGCTGGAGGGGATCGCTAGTCGGTGGCGCGACGGCGCTCGCCCCGTCATCCACCAACCGCGTGACCTGCGCGCCCAAGCGCGAGAGCAACCAGGCGGCATAGGCAGCGGCGAGGCCGCTGCCGGCACCGGCGTATTCGATGACGCGCACACCGTCGGTCTCGCCACCGTGCGCAGGCCCGAGCGCCGCGTGCTTGAGCCGGTTGTCAGGCTCGGACATAGAGGTAACACTGACTGTGCGCGTTGACCATCAGAGTGTTCCGCCCTGGGACGTGAATGTGGCTTAAGCCGCGATTCTACCTGACCCATCCATCTTAAAGAGACCGTCATGGCGACTACCGACTCACCGCCATTCAAACCGCTGG
>JANLSI010000462.1:0-10255 GCA_031362345.1 Pseudomonadota bacterium | reverse complement strand
ACCTTGGTCGCGGCGGCCAGCAGCTCGCCTTTGATCTTGGTTGCGCTGCGCACGATGATGGCGTGGGCCTCGCGCGCGTGGGGAATGGCCTCGGCGACCGTTAGGCCGGCGGCGAAATCGATCTCGATTTCCGGATATTGCTCGAGTGCGGCGATACCTTCGGCGGACAGCTGGTCTGCAACGAATACCTTGTACATGGTGATTACTCCGTCAGGCGCCACTCAGGCGCCGGTGTGCTTGGCGGCGAGTTCCGCATAGGCCCAGTCGAGCCACGGCAACAGGGCCGCGAGGTCGCTGGCCTCGACGGTCGCGCCACCCCAAATACGTAAGCCCGGCGGCGCATTGCGATAGCCGTTGATGTCATAGGCCACGCCTTCCTGATCGAGCAGGGCCGACAACTTCTTGGTGAATTCGGCCTGCTGGTCTTCGCTCAACTTGTGGAACCAGTCGGCAACGATCTTCAAACAGATAGAGGTGTTGGAGCGCTCGGCCGGCTTGGCGGCCAGGAATTCAACCCACGGGGTCTTCGCGACCCACGCATCGAGCACCGCGAGGTTCTGTTGCGAACGCGCGCACAGCGCGGTCAGACCACCGAGACTCGCCGCCCAGCGCAGCGCATCGAGATAGTCCTCGACACACAACATCGATGGCGTATTAATGGTCGCGCCTTCGAACACCGCCTCATCGAGCTTGCCCTTCTTGGCCAGACGGAACAGCTTGGGCAGCGGCCACGGTGGCGTGTAAGTGACGAGACGCTCGGCGGCGCGCGGCGAGAGGATGATCACGCCATGGGCGCCTTCGCCACCCAGCACTTTCTGCCAGGAGAAAGTCACGACATCGAGCTTGGACCACGGCAGCTGCATGGCAAAGGCCGCCGAAGTCGCGTCGCAGATAGTGAGACCGACACGGTTGTCGGGGATCCAGTCGCCATTCGGCAGCTTCACGCCGGAGGTCGTGCCATTCCACACGAACACGACATCGTTATTGAAATCGACCTGGGTCAGATCGGGCAGTTCGCCATAGGCACTGACGAGCTTGCGCGCGTTATCGACCTTCAGGATATCGATGACGTCGGTCACCCATTCTGAGCCGAAGCTCTCCCACGCCAGCACGTCGACGCCAAGCGGCCCGAGCAGGCTCCACAAGGCCATTTCGACGGCGCCGGTGTCAGAACCGGCAACGATGCCGATGCGGTAGTCGGCAGGCACGCCGAGCACCGCGCGGGTCTCATCGATGGCCGCTTTGAGGCGCGCCGCGCCGGGCTTGGAGCGGTGCGAGCGACCGATCAGGGCCTGGCTCAGGACAGCGGGTTCCCAGCCTGGCCGCTTGGGGCAGGGCCCGGAGGAAAAACAGGGGTTAGCGGGTTTGATTGCTGGTTTCTGCATCTCTCATCTCAAGCAATGCGGCAGCGCAATATAGGGGCCGCGATTGTACTGGAAAGCGACCACGTTGTAAGGATCGCGGCGCGCGTGTCGAGCGCACTGGACCACAATCAGTGGAAATCCCGCGACGCCGCCAGCAAGCGTCCGAGCAGTTTCGAATGATCCGAGAGGCGTTGCGCGATCAGATGTACGACCTCGCCATCCCTTTGGACTTCTCCGACCACCCCCAGCAAGCGCGCCTGCAGGAGTTCGCGACGCTGGGCTTCGACCAGAGCGGACCACACGATGACATTGATAATGCCGGTCTCGTCCTCCAGCGTGACGAACACCACGCCAGAGGCAGTGCCGGGCCGCTGACGACTGATCACAAGACCGGCGGTACGCACGCGGGTGCCGGGCTCGGCCTGCGCAATTTGGGCGGCGGTGGCGCATTGCCGGCGGCTCAAATTCGCGCGCAGCAGGGCGAGTGGGTGACGGCCAAGGGTAAAGCCGAGATTCGCGTAGTCGGCGACGATGTCCTCGCCTTCGCTTGGCGTGCGCAGCAAGGGCGTGGCCTCGCGGATACGCACCTCGGGCAGCACCGCGAGCGGGGTCTCGATGCCGAGCGCGGCCCACGCCGCATGATGGCGGTTGCCGGCCAAGCTGGCGAGCGCGCCAGCCCGTGACAGCACCCGCATCAAGCTGCGATCGAGCCCGGCGCGACACGCCAGATCGGTGACATCGCTGAAAGGCCCATCGCCGCGGGCCGCGACGATGCGTTCACCGGCAGCAAGCTGGAGCCCCTTGATGCGTCCCAGACCCAGCCGCACTGCCGCCTGCCGTGAACCGCGCTCGCGCGCCTCAAGGGTGGCATCCCAATCACTCATCTGGACATCGATGGCGCGCATCTCGACACCGTGGCGCACTGCATCTTGAATCAACTGCGCGGGCGCATAGAAACCCATGGGCTGGCTGTTCAAGAGTGCCGCGACGAAGGCCGCCGGTTCATGACACTTGAGCCAGGCCGAGATATAGGCCAGCAGCGCGAAACTCGCCGAGTGCGATTCGGGAAAGCCGTATTCACCGAAGCCTTCGATCTGATGAAAGATGCGCTCGGCGTAGGCCTCGGCGTAACCACGCGCGCGCATGCCGTCCAGCAGGCGCTGGCGGAAATGCTCGAGTCCCCCGCTACGCTTCCAGGCCGCCATCGAGCGGCGCAGATGATCGGCTTCGCCGGGTGTGAAACCGGCCGCCACCATCGCTAGCTTGATGACCTGCTCCTGGAACAGCGGCACGCCGAGTGTGCGTTCCAGCACGCCGCGCACTTCCTCGCTCGGATAGTCGATGTCTTCCTTGCCATTCCGGCGGCGCAGATAGGGATGCACCATCTCCCCCTGTATCGGTCCGGGACGAACGATAGCGACCTGAATCACCAGGTCGTAATAACACGCCGGTTTCAGGCGCGGCAGCATCGCCATCTGCGCGCGCGATTCGATCTGGAATACGCCGACCGTGTCGGCGTGCTGGATCATTTCATAGGTGGCCCGATCTTCGGCCGGGATGGTCGCCATGCTTAGACGCCGACCATCGAAATCCTGGATCAGATCAAAGCTGCGCCGGATCGCGCTCAACATGCCGAGGCACAGGCAATCGACCTTGAGCAGACCCAGTGCGTCGAGATCGTCCTTGTCCCATTGGATGACGGTGCGCTCCGCCATCGCTGCGTTTTCTATTGGCACCAGTTCCGACAACGGTTGATCGGAGATCACGAAACCACCGACATGCTGCGAGAGATGACGGGGAAAGCCCAGGATTTCACCCACCAGCTTCACCACCCGACCTATGACTGGGTTATCCGGATCGAAGCCTACTTCGCGCAGGCGGGCCGACATATCGTTGCCCCCGTCCCACCAATAAAGATTGCCTGCCAGTCGCTCGACTTGCTCGACGCTCATACCCAAAGCCTTACCGACGTCGCGGATCGCACTGCGCAGGCGATAGGTGATGACGGTCGCCGCCAGCGCCGCGCGTTCGCGGCCGTACTTGGCATAGATGTACTGGATGACTTCCTCGCGCCGCTCGTGCTCGAAGTCGACGTCGATGTCGGGCGGCTCGTTGCGCTCTTTCGAGATGAAGCGCTCGAACAGCATTTCCATGCGCGCCGGATCGACCTCGGTAATGGCGAGACAGAAGCACACCGCCGAATTAGCCGCCGAGCCACGTCCCTGGCACAGAATGCCGCGGCTACGCGCGAACACCACGATGTCGTGTACGGTCAGAAAGAAGGCTTCGTAACCGAGTTCGGCGATCAGCCGCAGTTCGTGTTCGATTTGGGCACAGACCTTTTGCGCCGCACCGCGCGGCCAACGTGTTTTCATGCCCGCTTCGGTCAACACGCGCAGATGGGCGCTCAAGGTCGAGCCCGCCGGCACCAGTTCGGCCGGATAGCGATAGCGCAGCTGGGCAAGACTGAAATGACAACGGGCAGCAATGGCGGCGCTCTCGGCCAGCAAGGCTGGCGGGTAGATGCGCACCAGACGCTCGCGCGGTCGCAGGTAGCGTTCGCCATTCGGAAACAGCAGCCGGCCGGCCGCCATCACCGTGGTGCCATGACGAATAGCCGTCAGCGTGTCCTGCACAGGCTTACGCCCGTGGCAATGCATGTGCACGTCGCCGCTCGCAACCAGTGGCAAGCCATGACGCTGCCCCAAGTCCTCGATATGAGCTAGCAGCAGGGGGTCGTAACCGCTGTAGAACAGCTCCACACCCAGCCAGGCACGGCCGGCGAAGTGCGTCGCGAGCCAGCTCGCCGCCTCTTCATCCCCATCGGTGAGCTGCGGCAGCAGGATCACCAGGCCCCCATCGCTCAGCAATTCGAGATCGGCACGATGCAGTTCGTAGGCGCCCTTGCGTTGGCGCCGGCGCCCGCAGGTGATGAGCGTCGAGATGCACTGATAGGCGGTCAGCGTGTCAGCCAGCAGCACCAGGCGCAGTCCATCACCCAGCGTGATTTCAGTCCCGACTATCAAGGCGAAGCCGAGTTCGCGAGCGACGACATGGGCGCGCACCACCCCCGCCAGCGAGCATTCATCGGTCAGCGCGAGGGCGCGATAGCCGAGCCTATGAGCTTCGCGCACCAATTCCTCAGGATGGGAGGCACCGCGCAGGAATGTGAAATTACTGGCGCAATGGAGTTCGGCATAGTTGGGCAGCGGCGCGGTCGACATGGAGATTGGAGGCGATGGTTCAAGGGATGATTACTGTATGTAAAAGGTGCTGCCTTACTTTGAAATTGGGCGCCCTTTCGGAATACTGTATAAACGATCAGTTAACGTCGGTGCAACTGCTTGCAGGGCTGTGAAGTTGTGATGCCGTGCGGCATCGCGAAATTGATGGGGCTACAATGGTCCAGTCCCGTGCAAGACGGGAACGGCTACATCTGAGGGGATGGTCAGTCGCTAGTGTCGGGAAAGGGAAGCGATGTTTCCGACCATATAGGAGGAGCGCTGGTGAAGCAGACTTTTAAAATCCTAGCCAATTGGGATGACGAAGCCGCCGTATGGATCGCCGAAAGCGACGATGTGCCAGGCCTCGTGACCGAGGCCGACACTGTTGACGGCCTGATCGCCAAACTAAAGGTGATGATCCCGGAGCTGCTGGAAGCAAACGGCACATTAATGGACGACGAAGAAATTCCGTTCACGTTGCTTTCGAGTTGCACCACGGCTGCCCAATTCAATCGCGGCTAATGTCCGACTACGCGCCCGACCTGATGCGGGCGCTGTCCGCCGCTGGTTGTTACTTCGACCACAACGGCAAGGGCGACCATCAAATCTGGTTTAGCCCGATCACTAATCGACGAATCACCGTCGATTCAAAAATCAAGTCGCGCCACACGGCCAACGCCGTTTTAAAGCAAGCGGGTCTCCCGAAGGGGTTTTAAGCCGCCATCCGCTTCTTGTATGGGCTGCGAGCCGTCAGCGCCTCGCCTTTTACCAGCCCTGCGATCTCTTCCAAGATCCCAACGTGATCAGCGATTCCTGTCGCCAGGGCAGGGGTCATCTTGAGGCACATTCGAGGCGAATAGTGGGGCTACTTAACCACAGTGCGCACACCTATAGACCGCTGTCCCAGCGCCGCAGCAGATTCAGCCTAAGTCCGATTGCTGCTGGCATCCCGCGCCTCAAGAAACGGCGCGCGCCGCCGACAAGCACAGGGTCAGCGGAGGGGTCCGACCATGTGCATACGCGTTCTATTAGTCATTGGGGCTGTGAGCCTGCTCGCGCCCCTAGCGCAGGCCGATGATCCCGTGCCCGTGCTACCGGCGCTTGAGATGGTCCCGATCAAACAGTTTGTACAAGCGCGCGCCAGCGATGCGCGCAATCTCACGCTCGGCCAACCGGCGCCGCAGCTGCTAATGCCGACCGATCTCGATTGCACCACGCTCTACAATCGCCGCGTGGCGCTCATGCGCGGTCAAGTTGATCACGACCCGACCGACTACTTCAGCGACCCGCGTATCGGTGCCGGTACCGTCCTCGGCGCGGTCTGGACACCGGCTTTCTACTACCTGCCGTTGCGTAGCTTGCAACGCTTTCAGGCCGAGCAGCGCCGCCCTCAGCAGCAGGCCGCCATCGACGAATTGCGCGCAGCCTCGGCCGCCCAACGCTGCTTCGAACACTGACTCCAGAGCAGCCCGTCCACGGCGCGCGCCGGCGTAATACGCCGTGGTATATTCGCGCGCCTCTTACCCACCCCCGTGAGCTTGGAGTCTCATTAAGACATGTTCGAAATCCTGGAAGCCTTGAGCCCTGATGCCATCCTCGGCCTGATGGCCGCGTTCCGCGACGATCCGCGCGCACAGAAGATCGATCTGGGTGTCGGCGTCTATCGCGACGAGCAGGGCAACACCCCAATTCTGAAATGCGTGACCGAAGCCGAGCGCCGCCGCTTCGCCTCGGAAACCACCAAGACCTACATCGGCCCGCCTGGCACCCCCGGCTTCAATGAGCTGGTACGCAAGCTCATGTTCGGCGGCAATCACAGCGTGCTCAAAGACAAACGCGTGGCTGGCGTGCAGACCCCCGGCGGTTGCGGCGCGCTGCGCGTCGGCGCGGAACTGGTCAAGCGTGCCCGGCCCGACGCGACCATCTGGGTCAGCGACCCAACCTGGGCCAATCACGTGCCCCTGCTCGGCAGCGCCGGCATCAAAATTGAAACCTATGCCTACTACGACAAAGACACCCACGCACTGAACGCCGATGCCATGCTGGCGGCGCTGGCCAAGATCCCCAGCGGCGATCTCGTGCTGCTGCACGGCTGCTGCCACAATCCTTCGGGCGTGGATCTGAACGAGGCGCAATGGCGCGCGGTCGTCAAGCTCTGCAGCGAACGCGGCCTGCTGCCCTACATCGATCTCGCCTATCAAGGGCTCGGCGACAGCCTCGATGACGATGCCAGCGGCGTGCGCATCATGTCCGACGCCTGCCCAGAAGTTATCGTCGCCAGTTCCTACTCGAAGAACTTCGGCCTTTATCGCGAGCGCGTCGGCGCGCTGCAGATCGTGACCAAGAACAGCGCCGCCGTCAGCGTGGTGCAGAGTCAACTCGATTCGGTAGTCCGCACCATCTATTCAATGCCACCGGCCCACGGTGCCGCGATCGTCGAGATCATTCTCGGCGACGAAGCCTTGAACGTGGCTTGGGTGAAGGAACTCGACGAAATGCGCGATCGCATCAATGACTTGCGTACGCTGCTCGCCGAACGCCTTACCAATGCCACTGGTCAAGACTTCGGTTTCATCCGCCACCAGCGCGGCATGTTCTCGTTCTTAGGCATAACGCCCGCACAGGTCGAGCGCCTGCGCAAGGAGTGCGGCATCTACATGGTCGGCTCGAGCCGCATCAACGTCGCCGGCATCAACAATGACAACGTCGATTATTTCCTGGCGTCCTGCGCCAAGATCCTCAACTGAATAGGCCTTTACGGCGCCTAGTTGGAATTATGCAGGCGCCGTAACAGCCCGACACTGGGCGCAATCTCACTTGCTGCTGGTGGCCGTTGTGTGGCCGCCAGCGCGCTCTGCACATAAGCGCTTAGCGCATCGCGCAGTTCACGGCGTGCGTCGCGCCGCAGGCACAGATAGAAACGCTCCTGCACGAAAGGCTTGAAGGCCAGACCGAACTTAGCGGCCGCGCTCGCCGTCGCGAAACCGGCATCGACAGCGCCGCTCGCAACCATCGCTGCCACCGCCGAGTGGGTGTACTCCTCGTTGCGATAACCAGCGATATTGCCGGGCGCGATGCCGCGCAGACCGAGCAGACCGTCGAACACCAGACGCGTGCCCGAGCCCGGCTGGCGATTGATGAAGCGTACGTCGTCGCGCGTGAGCTCTTCGAGGTCACGGAGTTCGCGATCACGCCGCGAGATCAGCCCCAGTGAGCGCAGTTCCAGCAGTAAAACGTGATCCCGCGCCTCATCCAGCATGGCGGTCAGCGCCACGCCGACCGTAGGACCGAGTGCGCCCAACGGCAGATGAAAACCGGCAACGTCGATATCACCGCGCTGGTAGCGACGCAGGGCCGCTTCACTACCGAGCATATCGAGCACCACCGGCCAGCGATCGGCGCGCAGGCTGTCGACCAGACCGTTGATCAATTCACTGCTGCTGGAAGCGATGCGAATGGTGGCGCGGCCATCGTCCAGCGTCGGTGCGAGCAGCGCCGTGGCGCCGGCTGCGGCTGCTTGCAACGCCGACCGCGCGGTGCTCATCGCTTGCGCGCGGGCCGTAAGCAAGGCGCGACCGCTGTCGGTCAGACTCGCGCCGCGGCCGCGCTGCAAGTCCAGCAAAGGCAGCTTGAGACGTGCTTCCCAGCTACGCATCAGGCCCCAGGCATGACGGTAGGAAACCCCCGCGGCACTCGCTGCGAATTTTAGATGCCCGCCCTGATCCACCGCTTCAATCAACCTGAAGAGCAGCGGTTCGATAACGAAGCGCTGCCCGCCAAGTTCGATACTCCAGGCCAGATCCAGATCTATTTTCATCGTCATGACCACCGTCCCTCACCAGTCTGCACGATGGATCCCATCGATCACCCGCGCCGCTTTCGCTGACCAGGACTTGCCGCCCTCAGCGCGAAGTCGGTGCAAACAGCTTTTGCAGCGCACTCATCTGTCGTTCAATCTCGGCCGTGGACAGCCGCGTCAGGAGTATCGGGCGGGCCTGCCCATAGCCACGGCTGGCAAGCGCGAACAGCAACTCATTCGACCACCCGCCGGCATTGTGCCAGTCGAGCGCGCTGAGCTCGGCGACGCTCATCTCGGTCATGACCAGCGCCGCCAATGCGCCGTCGTGCTCAACACCTCCACTCCCCACCAACGCCAGCCATAGCTCGCGTGCCGCCTCGGCACGACCCTGCCGCCAATAGAGGATACCGAGTGCGCGTCGCGCGACGGGTGAAATGCGCGCGGCGTCGGCGCACACGGCCAGCGGCCCCGCGTTCTGGTATTGCCCCTCTCTCAACCAGGCATTGAACGTCACCACGCATAACAGCTCACGCGCGGTAGCGTCGCCCGGTGCCAGCGCCAGCGCCTGCCGGGCATTGACTAGCGCCTCGTCGTCAAAGCCAAGCGTCGCCGCCGCACGCGCAGACAGCAGGTAGTCCTGCAGATAGGTGCGCTCGGCCTCGCCCGGTGGCATGGCCTGACGGGACACGATCAGCACCAAGACGGCGCTCAGCGCGCCGCGCACCAGTCCACACCGGTCGACGCGAACAAGCAATCCGCCGCCCAGCACCGCCAGCAGGGGCACCAAGGGCAGTCGAAAGCGTGCACTGACATAACTGAGCAACAGACCACCGGCATAGGCCAGGCCATAGAGCGCGACGGTGCGCGCTGCGCGGTTACGCCCATGCATCGCCAGCGCCGCCACGGCGGCCGCCAGCAGCCACGACCAGCCGAGCGGATTCCAGCGCAACCACGGCGAGCGCGCTTGGTGGAATTGATAGGTCTTGATGTCGTACTGCTCGAAGTCGTTGAGCAGATACCAGGCCTTGCTCGCCACCAGGCGCAGCCACGACCAGGGCGCGCTTAAGACGTAGTCCCGCGTGCGTTGATTCCAGTAGCGCGACATGCTCGCGTAGTCGTCGGGCGCTCGCGGATTGTCGCGCCTGTAGAGCCGCTCCGATTCGACCCGCGCAGGATTACTGCCTTCGACGTAGACCGCAACCTTGTCGCGCTGCACGAAGTAACGTCCGTTGGCATCGGGTCCATTGGCGGCCCACAGGTTATAGGCACCTTGCCATGGCAGCACACGGAATTCGCCGCCGATGTGAAAATTGGCCCAGCCCATCAGTCCGGCCAAGCTGAGCATCGGCACTAAGCCCCAGTGCAGCAAACGTCGGCCATCGGCGCGCGCCAGCAGCAGGCCGAGCAATACCGGCAACAACGCCAGCATCTGCGGCCGCGCCAGCATCGCGCTGGCCAACAGCAGGCTGGCGCCGACCAGTGCAGATCGGTCGATGACCTCTGCCGCCAGCGCGCGCAGCCCGGCCAGCACGCCACCGAGCATGAGCGTCATGGCAAAGGTCAGATCGAGCGGATCCGCAGCGAAATGCACCACCATCGGGTTCATGCCGAACAACAGTGCCGCCAATCCCGCAGCGCTCTGCGAGCGCCACACGCGGATCGCTATCATCCACACCAGGACGGTACTGAGCAGATGCAAAGCGCCATTCAATATGCGCGCCGCAAAGGGCAGCTGCTGCGCGACGACGCCGGCCTTGATCAGCCACGCCACCAGCGCCGGATAGAGCGCCGCACGGTAATAGGGCTCGTGGGCTAAGGTGCCGTGGGCAATGCGCGTCGCGAGTTCAAGTTGTTCGCGGCCATCGAGC
>JANLSI010000782.1:0-3813 GCA_031362345.1 Pseudomonadota bacterium | reverse complement strand
CGTCGTAGGCACCGGCCGTGAGATTCGAGCGCGCGTTGAATAATTCGTCTTCGGCGTTGAGCAGATCGAGCAAGGTGCGCCGACTGATCTCGAACTGCGCCCGATAAGCCTCCAAGGTACCCTGGCTGGCGTCGACGTATTGCTGCAAGTGGGTCAAGCGGCTTTCGCTCGTAGCGCGGCTTTCCATCGCGATGGCGACATTTTCGGCAATCGAGCGAAAGGTGTCGTCGAGCTTATTGTCGGCCTCGGTCTTGCGTTCGGCCGCCGACAGCGTCTGGGCGCGATCTGCTCCACCACGGTAGAGATTCCAACGAGCGACGAGCATTAAACTGCTGGTATCGCGATTGCCGGTGATACCGCCAACATCGTTGTCGCGGCGTAAGCTGCCCTGCAGGTCTACACGGGGTTGGTAACCCGCGTGGGCCGCTCTGATGATTGCCAGGGCCGCTTCGATATCGGCCTTGGACCGCATCACGGCGGGATGTTGGGTGATGGCTTCCTCCTGCGCCGCGTCGGTGGCAGTGGCCAGGACGTTGGCATCGACCATGCCCTCCTTGACCAGGCCCGAGGGCACAGCATTGGGCTTAGCCAGTTCACCGGGCGCCTCGCCGATGACGCGCACATAACGTGCTTCAGCCTCGTGCAGTCCGCCCTGACGCGCGGTCAAGGTGCTATTGGCCAATGCCAGACGCGCGCGCGCCTGCGCGACGTCAGCCTTATTGCCGACCCCGCTACCGCTCTTGGCGTCAACGTTCTTGAGGACCTCGTCATGGGATTTGACATTCGCCCGCGCGAGATCGACCAGATCGCGATTGCGCAATACGTCCACATAGGCCTCGACCGCCTTGAAGGCCAAGGCATTCTGGGTGTCCTGCAGACTGCCTTCGGCGCCGTTTAGGAGCGCGACCCGGCGCTGAACCTCGCTCGCAGTCGCCATGCCATCCCACACTAATTGGGTGACGGTCAGCCCGCTTTCGCGGCGCCACAGGTCGTCGTCGTTGTTGCGGCGGTTGAGCTGCTTGATATTGCTGTGTTCTTCGCCGAAACGGGCATCGACGTCGACACTCGGCAGATAGCCAGCCCGCGCCTCGCGGACATCGTGGCCCGCCGCGCGTACCGCGGCGGCCGCGCCCGTCAGCTGGGGATTGGTGATCAGGGCTTGGTGCACGGCGTCTTCGAGCGTCGCCGCTGCCAGTGGCAGAGCCGTCAATACTGCCAAACACAGCACCGACCAGCGCATAGGCGCGCGCGGCCCACTGGCAGTGCGCGACCGAACCGGTGGTGACCGGTCAAACAGGCTTGTCTCTCGCATTGTTATCAGGCCAGTTTTATCCACGTCCGTAAGGCGATGTTAACCACGAGCTAGCGCGGTTGGACGCGCGGTCCGGCTCAAGGTGGTTTGGAGCACACCGGCTCCGGAGTTCCCGCCTAGGCCAGAACTTTGCCCCATCGCTCCTAGTTGTATTCATACAAGTAACTTAGAACAAAGTATCGGTACGCTCTGTGCCCCGTCGATTTTTCCCTGACTCGAAGTCTACCGGTGGTCACCACCGCAGGCCTTGCGCCCGGCCCGCCGCGCAGGCGAAGCCGTTAAACCTGAATGTCGTACTTCTTCATTAGGTGGTAAACCGTCGGTCGGCTCACCCCCAATAGTTCCGATGCGCGGTTGACCTGGCCGTCGGCAACTGCGAGCGCACGCCTTATCGCACTGGCTTCCGCCTCTTCGCGGCATTCCTTGAGCGTCGGCATGCGGGTTTCTCCTAGCGCTTCAAGCTCTAGGTCTCCCGGCTCGATATAGCGGCCGTCAGCCATGATCACCGCACGTTTCACCCGGTTCTCGAGTTCACGGACATTGCCCGGCCAGCCATAGCCCTGCATGGCCTTGACGGCCCCATCGCTGAAATCCTTGATGCGTCCGCGGTGCATATCGGCCATCTGCGCAAGCAGCGCACGGGCGATCAATACCGTATCGCCAAGCCGATCTCGCAACGGCGGGATCAGCACCGACACTTCGCTGATACGGTAATACAGATCCTCGCGAAAACGCGCGTCGCGAATCTGCGCGCTGAGGTCCTGATGGGTCGCGCAGATGACGCGTGTATCGACTGCAATTTCCTCGCGCCCGCCGACCCGTTCGATGACACGCTCCTGTAGGAAACGCAACAGCTTGGCCTGCAACGACGACGGCAGATCGCCGATTTCGTCCAGGAACAAGGTGCCATTATTGGCGAATTCGAGTTTGCCTTTAGTCTGTTTGCTGGCACCGGTGAAGGCTCCCCGTTCATAGCCGAACAGCTCGCTCTCAAGCAAAGTGTCTGGGATCGCCGCGCAGTTGATGGCAATGAAATCGTGCCCGCGGCGCGGACTCAGCTCGTGCAGTGCGCGGGCGAGGATTTCCTTGCCGGTGCCGCTTTCGCCAAGCAGCAGCACACTGGCATCGGTCGGGCCGATTTTTTCGATGCGCCGGCAGACTTCCTGCATCGCCCTGCTGGCGCCGATGATACCGGCCAATGGCCTGATGGATTGCTTGGCAAGTCGTTGATTCTCAGCCTCGAGTTCCGACAGCACATGGGCCCGCTCAACGATCATCCGCAGCACATCGGGATCGATCGGCTTCTCGTAAAAATCATAGGCGCCGTGCGCCACCGCCCGTACCGCGACCTCACGCTCGTCGTTGCCGGTGACGACAATCACTTTGGTCGTCGGCGCGAACTCCAGGATCTCACGCAACGCCGCCAAGCCTTCGGACGCATTGGCAGCATCCGGAGGCAGACCCAAATCCAGCGTCACGACCGGCGCGTCGCTTTGTTTGAGGGCCGCCAGCGCACTCGCGCGGTCGCCCGCCACGGTGACCTCGTAGTCCTCGAAATTCCACTTAAGCTGCTTCTGCAGGCCAGGGTCGTCATCGACGACCAGGAGTTTGCGCTTTGCCATTAATGTCCTATAGCCATCTGTGCTTCACTTTGTTCGGTCGCTGCGACCAGCGGCAGCACGATAGTGAAGCGGGTGCCGACCCCAGGCTCACTGTCGACCCGCAGTTCGCCGTGCATGGCCCCGATCAGATGCCGACTCTCGTAGGCGCCGATGCCCATGCCCGCCTTGCCTTTGGTGGTGTCGAAAAGCCTAAACAGACGATTGCGGATGAAGTCGCGGTCCATGCCACAACCAGTATCGGTAATCGTGGTGCGAACTTCACTCTCACCGCGCGCAACTTCGACCTCCACCTGTCCACCGTCGGCCGTAGCCTCGATGGCATTTTGCAGAAGATGCTGAACAACGGACAACAAATGGTCACGGCCTGCCCGCACGTGGATGGCCTGTGCCGGACGCAAGAATCGTGGACAAGGTTGCGCATCGCGCTTGGCCGCC
The DNA here is from genome assembly GCA_031362345.1 of Pseudomonadota bacterium. Lineage (GTDB taxonomy): Bacteria > Pseudomonadota > Gammaproteobacteria > JADJYF01. The sequence continues at coordinate 444 of JANLSI010000782.1, read as the reverse complement.
ACTGCCGTTTCAAGCAAATCGCACAATTCCACTACCTCATCGCTCTCAACTTCGGCCTCGGCCTGGCGGTGTCGTAGACTGGCGAGCATGCTCTTCATTTTGGTCGTCGCGTCATCGACCGTGTTGAACGCATCGTCGATGAATTCCGGATTGTGGCGATGCTTGCGGGCGTTGCTGCCGATCAGAGACAGCTGCGCGACGACATTTTTGAGATCGTGGACCAGAAAAGCCGATAGCCGATTGAAGGTCTCGAACTGGCGCGCCTCGGACAAGGCGTCGGTAGCGCGCACTAGGGCCAAATAACTGGCCGCCTGGCGGGCCACCGTACCGAGAAGATTGAAATCCTCGGCATCGAAGCGCTGGTTGGAGCGCGAGGTTGACAGCGCGAGGATGGCGAGCAGCTCGTCACCATGGACGATCGGCACGATCAGCGCGATGCGCGAC
>JANLSI010000751.1:0-2605 GCA_031362345.1 Pseudomonadota bacterium | reverse complement strand
CGGGTATTCCATTCGTCCATGCCGGCCAGGGCTACATTACTCTGATGGATAGCGAACACCGGCCCTTCTAGCTGCTCGTTGAGATCGACATCGGTGACGATGGTGGCGATCTCTAGGATGCAATCACGCTCAGGGTCGAGCCCGGTCATTTCGAGATCGATCCAAATCAGGTTGCCGGCGGAAAACTGCATGGGGAAACTCCGGTCTCGAGCGCGCTTCGCGTTGATGGTAAATCAAGCGCATAGGAGCAGCTATCGTCGCCACGGCGGGCGGTGGGATGGATTAGGACCCTGGTCCTTAGTAGTCGCGCCGACTGGCGAGCGCGTGGGACAGGGTCGAGCCGTCGACAAATTCGAGATCGCCACCGACCGGCACGCCATAGGCGATACGCGTCGCGCGCACGTTGGCACGCTGGGCGAGCTGGCGCAGATAGTGGGCGGTGGCCTCGCCTTCCATGGTCGTGCCGGTGGCAACAATCATCTCGTTGACGTCACCACCCGCCAGCCTAGATTCGAGCAGCGGCATGCCGATGGCGTCCGGCGTCACCCCATCGATCGGCGAGAGGCGGCCCATCAGCACGAAATATTTACCGCGAAAATCCGAGGCCGCTTCGATAGCGGCGACATCGAGCGGACTCTCAACCACGCAAATCAGTCCGGCATCGCGCTTGTCACTGCGGCACAGGGCGCAGACCTCGGTTTCGCAGAAGGTGCGGCAGCTCGCGCACTGCGCGATCTGATCAGCGGCGCGACGCATGACGTCGGCCAGGCGCCGCGCCTTGTCACGATGCTGTTCGAGCAGATGAAAGGCGATGCGCTGCGCCGACTTCGGGCCGATGCCGGGCAGAAACTGCAGGGCCGCGATCAACTCGGCCAACAGCGGCGAGGGATTCATGGGTGCGTGTTCAAATAAAGGCGCCGGCTCAGAACGGCAGCTTGACGCCGGGCGGCAGATTCATACCAGCCGTGATGCTTGACAGCTTGTCCTTGCTGAGCGCCTCGACGCGGCGGTTGGCATCGTTCATGGCCGCTGCCACCAGGTCTTCGATCATGCTCTTGTCATCTTTCATGAGTTCGGCGTCGATGCTGACTTTACGCACATCGTGACGGCCATTCATGATCACCTTGATCATGCCCCCGCCAGCTTCGCCGGTGACCTCGGCCGCGGCGATCTCGGCCTGCAATCGCTCCATGTCAGCCTGCATTTTCTGCGCCTGCTTCATCAGGTCGCCTAGTTCACCACGCATGGTTTCGATACTCCGCTGTTGGGGTTGTTGTCGGCGCGCGCTCAGCGCCCGGACACGTCTTCGATGGTCGCGCTGAAAGCATCGCGCAGGGCGCGCACATTGGGGTCGGCATCGATATCCGCCTCGGCACGGCGCTGGCGCTCCAAGCTCGCCGCCAGCTGCTGCTGGGAAGGCGTGTTCAGATGAGCGTCGCTGCCGACCGTCACATTGACCACCATCGGGCTCGCAAATTTTTCCGCGAGCGCGGCCTGCAAGGTATCCACATGGCGCCGCGCAGCGAGTTTTTCAAACTGCGGCGCAATCACCAGATCGAGACGCCGCCCGTCGAATTGCGCCACCGCGCTATTGCGCGCCAGTTCACGCGCCAGGCCAACCACCACCAGTTCGTCGACGATCTGCGCCCAGTCGAACTGACCCGGCAGTGGCGGCAGCGCGGACTGCGGCAGATGAACGGGCGCCGCTTCGCCGAGCGGCAAGGTCGCGGCTGGCTGCGGGCTGACTTCCTCGGGCGTCACCACAGCGGGCGCTAGGGACGCGGTCGGCGCAGGGTTCGACGTTGGCGCAGCCACTGGCCTAGGCGGCGTACTAACGACAGCGGCAGGCGTGGCCGCGGATGGTGCGCGAGATGGCGTGGGCTCTGCCCGCGCCGCCGGCACGCTGCGTGGTGCAACGCCTTCACCGACCCCGCCACTATCTGCCGGACGAAAGGCCAACATGCGCAGCAAGGTCATTTCAAAGGCCGCTTCGGCGTCAGGGCTCATGGCGAGATCACGTCGACCCGTCAGCGCAATTTGATAGAGCAATTGCACTTCGTCGGCCGGCAGGCCAGCCGCCAGCGCGGCAAGCCGCGCATCGCCTTCCAGATCGCCCGCTTCTGCACCCAGTACCTGTACCACCGCCACCCGTCGCAACAGCGAAGCCATCTCGGCCAGCACCTGAGCGTAGTCCGGCACATAGGTCGCCAGATCCCGTGCCGCCGTGATCACGGCGTGGGCATCGCTGTCGGCGATCATGGAGAGGATCTTCACCACCCGGTCTTGATCAACCGTGCCGAGCATCATCACGACTTCATGGGTCTCGACCTTGCCCGCGCCGTGGGCAATGGCCTGGTCGAGCAAGCTCAGCGCGTCACGCACACTGCCACCGGCGGATTGCGCGATGAGCGTCAGCGCGCCCTCTTCGAAGGCGATGCCTTCAGCGCCTAGCACCGTGGCCAGATGTTGGGTAAGCAAGCTGGTCGGCACGCGGGTGAGATTGAACTGCAAGCAGCGCGACAGAACGGTGACTGGAAGCTTTTTCGGATCAGTGGTCGCGAGCAAAAATTTGACGTGGGCGGGTGGTTCTTCCAGGGTCTTCAAC
>JANLSI010000740.1:0-1870 GCA_031362345.1 Pseudomonadota bacterium | reverse complement strand
CCATGAAGCACCCGGAAGTGGCGGCCGAGTTTGCCGCCTGGCTGGCCAGGCGTAAGAGCTGACGGTGCGCGATGGGAAGAGGTGAAGACCACGCCGGCGGGCGCGTGGCCGTGAAGGCTCAGAAGATGTAGTCCAGCATGGCGCGTTTGCGTGCCAGCTCGGTCTGCAGGAAGGTGAGGGCGCGCAGCGAATGCTCGTCCTCCGGTTCGCCGGCGGCTGCAATCAGTTCTTCCAGCTCCTGCACCTCTTCTTCCAGCTCCTCACGCTCATTGTCCGAGCCGAGCAGGGGGAAGAAGGATTCGAGCTGCTTAAGCTCTTCGACCAAGTCGTTCCAACCTTCCGAACGGGTTCCGCTTCTCATGTTTGGTGACCTCCGATCATCCACCCAATGAATCCACTATCAGTCTTATCGGATCTGCGATCTTATGATGATCGCTTAATGCGCTGATCTTGAGAGAAAGAATATAGGATTGTTGGAAACAACTTCAACTGTTCGAACTAAGCAACTCAAACACCATGTCCGACCGATCCCGTGCTCTGTTCGACAATGGCCGCGTCATCGCCCATGCGACGGTCGCCCCCGAGGCCGGTCTGGCCATCCTCTCCCAGCGCGAGGTCAATGCCTTATGCCGCGGCGGTAATCAGCCCTTACATGATCTGTTTCGCCGGTGTGCGCTGGCTGTGCTTTCCAGCGGTGCTGAAGTCGATGACGTCCGCGACCTTTTTGAACGCTACCGCGACTTCGACGTGGCGCTGGTCCAAGAGGAGCGGGGCTTGCGGCTCGACCTGCGCAACGCGCCGGCGCGGGCCTTTGTTGCCGGTAACATGATCCGCGGCGTGCGCGAACATCTATTCGCAGTACTGCGCGACATCCTCTACATCACCCACGAGCTCGAGCGCGGCGTGCAGTTCGACTTGACGTCGGCCGGCGGCATCACCGACGCGGTGTTCAAAATCCTGCGCAACGCAGGCGTCCTGGTGCCCGACGTCAAGGCCGGCCTGGTGGTGTGCTGGGGCGGCCATTCCATCAATCGGCTTGAGTACGACTACACCAAGGAAGTGGGCTATGCGCTTGGCCTGCGCGGCCTGGACGTTTGCACCGGCTGCGGGCCGGGTGCCATGAAGGGGCCGATGAAAGGCGCCACCATTGCCCATGCCAAGCAGCGCATCGGCAATGGCCGCTATATCGGCATCACCGAGCCCGGCATCATTGCCGCCGAGGCACCCAACCCCATCGTCAACACTCTGGTCATCATGCCGGACATGGAAAAGCGCCTGGAGGCCTTCGTCAGGCTGGCCCACGGCATCGTGATCTTCCCGGGGGGCGCTGGCACGGCCGAGGAGATCCTCTATCTGCTGGGTGTACTCGCCCATCCTGACAACGCCGCCCAGCCCTTGCCAGTGGTGCTGACCGGACCGCCGGAGAGTGCCGACTATTTCGCCGCGCTGGATCAATTCATCCGCCTGGTATTGGGCGCCGAAATCGCAGATCGCTATCGCATCGTGGTCGGCGACCCCCATGCCGTGGCAGATCTGCAGCAGTCCGAGATCCGCAAGGTGCTGGCCCATCGTGACGCGCAAGACGACGCGGCGTATTTCAACTGGCGGCTGGTGATCGACAGTAACTACCAGACGCCCTTCGCGGCTAGCCACGACAATATCGCGGGCCTCGCGCTATCGCGCGAGCTGCCGCGCCATACCCTGGCTTCGAATCTGCGGCGGGTGTTCTCGACCATCGTCGCCGGCAACGTCAAGGAACAGGGCATTGCCGCGGTCGAAGCCCATGGGCCGTTTCAGATCCGCGGCGAGCGCGCGATCATGACCGCCCTCGATGGGCTGCTCGGCAGTTTCGTCGCCCAGCAGCGCATGC
>JANLSI010000721.1:0-7315 GCA_031362345.1 Pseudomonadota bacterium | reverse complement strand
GCGCTTCATGAACGCCTGCTATCTATCCACGGCGGTGCTGACGGACTCCGCGATTTAGCGCTACTTCAGTCTGCGCTCGCCAGACCGCGACAGTTGCTCGCCTATGCCGACAAGCCAGATATTGTCGACCTGTCGGCAGCCTACACCTTCGGCATCGTACGCAACCATCCGTTTATAGACGGCAACAAGCGTACCGGCTTTGTCATTGGCATTCTCTTTCTTGAGCTTAACGGGGTGGTCTTCACCGCAAGCGAAGAGGACGCCGCCCAGGCGGTACTGCAGTTGGCGGCGAGCGCTATCGACGAGGCCGATTACGCAGCGTTCCTGCGCCGTTGGTCGAGTTAGTCATCGGCGATAAGTATGCGAAGAATTCTCGCAAGATGTGGCTGGCTTCAGTTTTGGCACACTACGACGTTGCAGCGTGTTGGGTAGACCGAGCGTAGCAATTGCAGCAACTCACCAGCTACTGCAATTGCACCTGCGTGTCCTTCGAGTTTTCGCACCCTACGCCGGCGAGTTCATCGCATGAACGCAATGTGGTCGCAGATGGAGCAGTTCCTGCTGGGGATTTCCTATCGGACTTGAATACGCATAACCGCTAGCGCGTTTTCGTTTAGCTCGATATGTCTAGGGCACTTGTCAGTGGCATGTCTCGTGAACCGAAGTCAGCGAAATCCTTCGGAAAATTGCGCATGGCAAGTCGCGAGGTGTGACAAAACTGTGGCAATTGGATCGAAACCGCAAGCGACTTCGAGTTCAATTGATTGATTTAAATGGTCGGGGTGACAGGATTCGAACTTGCGACCCCTGCCTCCCGAAGGCAGTGCTCTACCAGGCTGAGCTACACCCCGACTGAGAAGTAAACCGACGAAACCTAGCAAGGATTCGTCGTGCGCGATGACCGGAATTACCGTTAGAACGTGCGGTAGACCGCGAATTCGACTAGAACTTCCAGCGCGTTGCGATACGGAGACTTCGGGATCTCCATCAACGCCGCCAGCGCTTTTTCGGCTTCGGCATGCGCGCGGCCGAAAGTGTAAGTGATGGCTCCCGTGGATTCAATTGCGGCTTGAATTTCAGTTATGCGTTCGAGGCCGCCGTGCTCGATCGCCGATCGCACTAGGGCCGCTTGCTCTGGCGTACCGTGCCACATCGCGTACAACAACGGCAAGGTGGGCTTGCCTTCGGCAAGGTCGTCGCCGATGTTCTTGCCAAGCTCCGCAGATGAGGAACTGTAATCGAGCGCGTCATCGACGAGCTGAAAGGCGGTGCCGATATGGCGACCATAGGCGCCCATCGCGTTTTCGAATTCGCCGTTACGTCCGGCCACCACGGCGCCGAGCATGGCGGCGGCTTCGAAAAGCTTGGCTGTCTTATTGTGGATAGTGGTCAGATAGCGCTCTTCGGTGGTTTCGGGATCACGACAGCTGACCAGCTGCATGACTTCGCCTTCGGCGATGGTATTGGTGGCATCGGCGAGGATCTCAAGGACGCGGATGTTCTCAAGATCGACCATCATCTGAAAGGCGCGCGAATAGAGAAAATCACCGACCAGCACGCTGGCTTCGTTGCCCCACACCAGGTTGGCGGTTTCGCGTCCGCGGCGCAGCTTGGAGGCGTCGACCACGTCGTCGTGCAGCAGGGTGGCGGTATGAATCAGCTCGACGATCACGGCCACGTCGATGTGCCGTGTGCCTTCGTAGCCTGCCGCCTTGGCACTCAACAGCGCCAATAACGGCCGTAGTCGCTTACCGCCGCCGGCGATTATGTAATGACTGAGCTGGTTGATGAGGACGACATCGGAATAGAGTCGCGCACGGATCAGGCGATCCACCGCCTGCGAGTCCTCGTGTACCAGCCCGCGCAGTTCTTCAATATCGGGGGCGCTTTTTGCTTCGTGCACGACTGTCTCTGGTGACACCGGTTGGCGGGCAGCTCGGATCTTGCCAATAGACGGGACAAATTGCCATTTCCACGCGCGGTCGCTGGCGGTTGCTGAATTCGGTCAGGTATTCCGTGGGGGCGTGCTGTGCTGTCAGGACGCCCCCGCTGCCGGGCTGGAATGCCTTGTTTCCACCAGTCTAATTGCTTAGAATCGCGCGCTCGTTCGCACCCTGGGTGCAAGATTTTGGATGAATTCACCATGCACGCAGTGATAAAAACAGGCGGTAAACAATACCGCGTCAGCGCCGGCGACAAGTTCAACGTCGAGACCCTGCGGGTTGAGGCAGGGGCCGACGTCGCATTTGACCAAGTCCTGATGTTGTCCGAAGGCGACAGTATCGAGATTGGTACACCGTTCCTGCCGGGCGTTACGATCACCGCCAAGGTGGTTGAGCACGGTCGCGGCGATAAGATTCGTATCATCAAGTTCAAGCGCCGCAAGCACTACAAGCGCCAGGCGGGGCACCGACAGAACTACACGCGGGTGGAAATCACCGGCGTAGCGCGAGGCTGATAAGCAATGGCTCATAAAAAGGCAGGCGGCAGTACCCGTAACGGTCGTGATTCGGATTCCAAGCGGCTTGGGGTCAAGCTCTTCGGTGGCCAAGCAGCACGGGCAGGCAATATCATCGTGCGCCAACGTGGTACCCATTTCCACGCTGGCTCGAATGTAGGCATCGGCCGCGACCACACCTTGTTCGCGCTCACCGATGGCGCTGTGCGCTTCGACCGCAAAGGTCCGCATGAACGCCGCTTTGTGAGTATCGTAGCCGCAGAATAAACGCTACAGCCCTACGCGTGGCTCAAGGAACCCCGTCGATGACGGGGTTTTTTGTTTCAGCCCGGCCCCTCTTGCAAGCGATTTGCTCCCATGAAATTCGTCGATGAAGCGCTGATCACTGTCCATGCCGGCAACGGCGGCGACGGCTGTCTGAGTTTCCGCCGCGAAAAATTCGTGCCGCGCGGAGGACCCGATGGCGGTGATGGCGGGGACGGTGGCAGCGTCTACCTGGAAGTCGATTCCGGGCTTAATACATTGGTCGATTTCCGCTTTAAACGCTTGTTCCGCGCTAGCCATGGTCAAGCAGGCCAGGGCAGTGAACGTATCGGCAAGAGCGCTGAGGACCTGGTCGTCCGCGTCCCGGAGGGCACCTTGGTTTTTGACGCCGATACGGAAGAATTGATTGGCGATTTGATCGGACACGGCACGCGCCTGGTAGTGGCCCGCGGCGGTTTTCATGGGCTTGGCAATGCGCGCTTCAAGAGCAGCGTTAATCGCGCGCCACGCCGCACTACACCAGGCACAGCTGGCGAAGAACGTAGTCTGCGTCTCGAACTGAAACTACTGGCCGATGTCGGTCTGCTCGGTCTGCCAAATGCCGGCAAGTCGACGCTCATCCGGGCGGTATCAGCGGCGCGTCCCAAGGTTGCCGATTATCCATTCACGACCTTGATCCCCAATCTCGGTGTGGTGCGCCTCGGCCTTGAGCAGAGTTTTGTGATCGCCGACATTCCCGGCATCATCGCAGGTGCTGCCGAGGGCGCCGGTCTCGGTCTGCGCTTCTTGAAACACCTTGAGCGCACGCGTCTGCTCCTGCATTTGCTCGATATTTCGGGCTTCGATCCCGAGCGCGACCCGCTGGTCGATTTTGAAACCATTTCGGCAGAGCTCGGCTCTTTTGACGAGGAACTCGCGACGCGTCCGCGCTGGGTGGTGCTGAATAAGATGGACGTGGTCGACGATTCGATCGCCGATGAATGCGAGACGCGCCTGCGCGAGCACGGCTGGGACGGTCCTGTCTATCGCGTATCGGCGGTCACCGGGCTCGGCTGTGATGAATTGATGTGGGCCATTTTCCATTGGCTGACCGAAATCACCGAAGCGGCCGAAGATTTCGCCGGCGAAAATGACGACAACGATGAGCATGACGCCGGCGCCGACGATTGACGCGCAAGCCTTGCGCGACGGCGTCGCCCAAGCGCGACGCTGGGTGGTGAAAATTGGCAGCGCGCTGGCGACCAATCAAGGGGTGGGCCTCAATCTTCCCGCCATTGAAGCTTGGGCGGAGCAGATGGTTGAACTGCAGTCCGCCGGCCGACAGATCGTGGTCGTCACTTCCGGCGCGGTGGCAGAAGGTGCCGCGCGTCTTGGCTGGAAGCAGCGACCTCATGCCTTGCATCAACTGCAGGCGGCGGCGGCTATTGGCCAGATGGGTTTGGTGCGAGGCTGGGATCAGGCTTACGAAAAATTCGGCCGCCGCGCCGCGCAGGTACTGCTGACCCACGATGATCTGTCCGATCGCCAGCGCTATCTCAACGCCCGCAGCACGCTGTGGACGCTGCTGGATCTGGGCGTATTCCCGGTCATCAACGAAAACGATACTGTCGCTACCGAAGAAATCAGCCTCGGCGACAACGATACCCTGGCCGGTCTCGTCAGCAATCTTATCGAAGCCGACGTACTCGTCATCCTCACCGATCAGCAAGGCATCATGACAGCTGATCCGCGCGTCGATGCGGACGCGCGCCTTATCGAGCATGCCGCGGCGAACGCGCCAGAACTGGAGGCGGTGGCAGGCGGCGGCGGGGCCTGGGGACGCGGCGGCATGCGCACTAAATTGCGCGCCGCCCGTCTCGCGGCCCGTTCGGCGACTACCACTATTATCGCTGCCGGCCATACTCCCGACGTTCTGCGTCATATCGCTGCAGGGCGATCGGTCGGTACGCTGCTCTACTCGAACAGTGAAAAGGTCAGTGCCCGTAAGCAGTGGCTGGGCGGGACTATCCGCGCACGCGGCAGCCTGCGTCTGGATAGCGGTGCCTGTCGGGCATTGCTACAGCAAGGCAAGAGTCTGTTAGCCGTGGGTGTGACGACCGTCAGTGGCGATTTCTCGCGCGGCGAACTAGTCGTGCTGGAGGACGAGAACGGCGTCGAAGTCGGACGTGGCTTGGCCAATTACTCGGCCGTCGAATGTCGCCAGATCGCAGGACTGACCTCGGATCAGATAGACGCCGCGCTCGGTTTCACTCGCGAACCGGAATTGATCCATCGCGACAATCTACTTATCGACAGTCGCGCGTGAATGAAAAAAACCGGCGCTGGGCCGGCTTTTTTTAAATGCAATCTGACGAGACTTACGTTCAGGCCATAGCCTTAATGCGTGCATTGAGTCGCGCTTTGTGGCGGGACGCTTTGTGCTTGTGGATGATGTCCTGCCCGGCCATGCGGTCGATAGTCGGTACGGCTTTACCGTAGGCGGCTACTGCGGCGGCCTGGTCACCTGCTTCAATAGCCTTGATGACCTGCTTGATACGGGTACGCAGGAGCGAGCGGCGGCTGGCGTTGTTCTGGCGGCGCTTCTCGGACTGACGTGCGCGCTTACGCGCTTGAGCGGAATTTGCCAAGGACGTTTTCTCCGTTCGGCTGGGCTTGAGAGCGCGGCACTATGCTGTCTCGAGTGGGAGTTGTCAATCGTGGTGAGCGGCTCCACGTGCGTTCACGGGTGCGTATAATCGCGCCTCCTGGCCTTGGGCCGACACCGCGGGAACTCACCCTGAGCGCCAAGCTATTGCGATCGACCGCTGTCGTCGGTCAGATGACCTTGGTCTCCCGCGTCCTGGGTTTCGTTCGCGACGTGATTGTGGCCAGCACGTTCGGCGACCGCATGGCGGCTGATGCTTTCTTCGTAGCCTTCAAAATCCCCAATTTGTTCCGGCGCCTGTTTGCCGAGGGCGCGTTCGCCCAGGCATTCGTGCCAGTCTTAAGCGAAAGCCGCGAGAATGAGGGCGAGGTGGCGGTGCGCCGGCTGGTTGACGCTGCCACCGGTACGCTGGCGGTCGTAATCCTGGGAGTGGTCACGCTGGGCGTGGTCGCCGCGCCGATATTCGTGCTGTTGTTCGCGCCCGGTTTCGTCCACGAGACCGCCAAGCTGGAGCTGTCGGCGAGTCTTCTGCGCGTGACTTTTCCCTACCTGTTGTTCATATCCTTGAGCGGGCTAGCCGGTTCGGTCTCGAACGTCTATGGGCGGTTCGGCATTCCAGCCCTGAGCCCCATCATGCTCAATATAACCATGATTATCGGTGCCGTATGGGTGGCGCCTTACATGGCAGAGCCGATCATGGGTCTCGCTATCGGCGTGATTGCGGGTGGCATCACCCAGCTCGCCATGCAGTACGCTGGACTGTGGCGGCTGGGTTTCCGGGTGCGCCCGGTGATTGCATTTTCGGACCCTGGCGTGCGCAAGATCCTGCGTCTGATGGGACCGGCCATTTTTGGCGTGTCGGTCGCGCAGATCAACATGATGCTGGACACCATTCTGGCGTCCTTTCTGCAGACCGGCAGCATCTCCTGGCTCTATTACGCTGATCGGCTCTGTGAATTCCCGCTTGGGGTATTCGGTCTCGCCCTGAGTACCGTGATCTTGCCGGCCCTGGCGGCGCGTCATAACGCCGGCACGTCGGAATCCTTCTCGGCAACGCTCGATTGGGGTCTGCGCTGGGTATTCTTGATCGGCACGCCAGCGGCGGTCGCGCTGGCGGTGCTGGCCGTGCCTTTACTGAGCACCTTGTTCCAGTATGGCAAGATGGACAACCATGGCGTGATGATGTCGGCCCAGGCTTTGGTCGCGTTTGCGGTGGGCTTATTGCCTTTTATTCTGGTCAAGGTACTGGCACCGGCCTTCTACGCCCGCCAAGACACGCGTACGCCGGTTCGAATCGGCATCATTTCGATGATCTCGTCCAGCGTCTTGAACCTCATACTGGTTTTTCCGCTCGCTCACGCGGGTCTGGCCTTGGCAACGTCGCTCGGTGCCTATATCAACGCGTGGATGCTTTATTCGACTTTGCGGCGCGATGGCGTCTATCGTGCCGGACACGCATGGCGACGCTTTGTGCTGCAGATCAGTCTTGCCAGCGTGGCGATGGGCTTGGTGCTGTGGTTCTGTGTCGCGCCGCTGGATCAATGGCAGGCCTGGACCATGAGCGTGCGAGCCTTGCGGCTCAGTATCGCACTGGCTGCTGGTGCGGTGGTTTATTTCGGATTCTTAGGGCTGTGCGGATTGCGCTTTCACGATATGGCAGCGCGTGAGCACGTCGTATAATGGGCCCGCCCCAAGCGCGGTTCCCACGCCAGGTTTCAACCCGTCGCCCATGCAACTGATCCGCGGAATTCACAATATCCGGCCCGAGCACTTTGGTAGTGTCGCGACCATCGGCAATTTCGACGGCGTTCATCTCGGTCACGGCGAGATCATCAAGCGTCTCAAGCGTCTCGGCGTCGCACGCAGCGTGCCGTGCACGGTGTGCCAGGCAGGCGGATTTGCCGCAGCGATGCAGGCGAATCCTGCGGGGCAAAGTACTCCCGGACTTC
>JANLSI010000714.1:0-2449 GCA_031362345.1 Pseudomonadota bacterium | reverse complement strand
CCGCTGCCGGCCGGTGAGATCCCTGCGCTGCTGAGTGGGCCGCTGCGGCGCAGCGCCTGACGCCGTCTCAGGCGCTTCTCAACACTTCGACCCGCGCGTCAAAAGCATTGCTGCCAAAGGCGCGATCGCTCAGCCCGTCGGGGGTCAAGGCATTGGCCGACGAACCATTGAGCGTGACCGACGGCCACCAGTTGAAGGCCATGTAGACCACCCCGACGGCGGTATCGTCCGACACCCGCGCAATCGCTTCGACTTCCCCGAGCTCGTTGAACATACGTACCCGATCGCCGCCGACGATGGCGCGCGCGGCGGCGTCCCGTGGATTGATTTGAATCTCGGGATGATGCTTGCGCGTGCCGGCGTGAGGCAGATTCACGTAGCCTGAATTGAGAAAGTGACTGGTCTTGGCCGAGATCAGCCGCAGGGGCAGTGCCGCCCGCGCGGCGGGTACGTCGGCCAGCGGTACATAGTTCGGCAGCGGATCGTGACCGGCCGCCGCCAGTGTTTGCGAGTAGAACTCGCATTTGCCACTCGGGGTGGTAAAGCCACCTTCGGCGCGCGGCCGCCAATCCGTTGGCAGTGTGAGTGGTGCCCAGCCGCGCGCCAACAGGGATTCGAAACTGATGCCCTCGAGATAGCGGTGACCACTGCTGAGCAATTGACGGATACGGTCTTCGTCGCTGGTATGCAGATAGGCGTCCTCGAAATCCATCGCGCGGGACAAGCGACGGAACAACTCGCTGTTGGCCACCGCTTCGCCGCGCGGCGCGATAGCGGGCGGATTCAAGGCCAGGTAGGTCTGGCCCCAGGAGCCCATCAATTCCCAGTGCTCGAACTGAGTAGTGGCTGGCAACACGATGTCGGCATAGCGCGCGGTATCGGTCATGAACTGCTCGTGCACAACCGTGAACAAATCCTCGCGCATGAAACCTTTGATGATCAGGTTCTGATTGGGCAAGGTCACCACCGGATTGAGGTTGTAGACCATCAGCCAGGTAATAGGTGGCGCCATGTCGTTGCGCGTGAGCGCTTGACCGAGTTGCGATAGATGCACGGTGCGCGCGGCCTTGGCTACTGAGGCAGGTGCCAGCACCGCGCTATAGTCCAAAGCCGCATGGAACAGATCGCCGGTGAAATGGCTGACACCGCCGCCCAGTTCACGCCAGGCGCCGGTCAGGGCCGGCAAGCAGGACACCGCGCGAAAGCCCAGGCTGCCATTCGAATAGCGCTCCATGCCGACCATCAGTCGTAGCGCGGCCGGACGGGTGGTGGCGTAGTCGCGGGCGAGCTTTTCAATGTCGCTCGCCGCCAGGCCAGTGATCTCTGCAACCTTTGCCGGCGTGTAGTCCTTGACCCGTTCGCACAATTGTTCGAAGCCCAAGGTGTATTTCGCGATGTAGTCGGCGTCATGCAGCTCATCGCGAATGATCACGTGCATCATGCCGAGCGCGAGCGCGGCGTCGGTCGCCGGGGCCAGCTGCACATGCCAGTCGGCATGGGCGGCGGTCGGCGTGCGTACCGGATCGATGACAACTATCTTGGCGCCGCGATGACGCGCCTCGCGTATCGCACCACTCCACAAATGCACATTGGTGGCGACGGTATTGGTGCCCCAGATCAGAATCAAGCGGCTGTGCACCAGATCCTCGGGCAGTAGCGCAGTGCCGGCGCCGATGCTGGATGCAACGGCCTCGTAGGCCACATTGCCACAGATCTGTCGGTCGACCTCGGTGGCACCGAGGCGCGCGAAGAACGGGTCGCCCGCATAGCGTTGCAGCATGCCGATGGTGCCGGCGAAATTGCATGGCATCGCGCACAGCGGTCCATGTTGTGCGATGTCGTGCGTGAGGCGCGTGGCCATTTCCGTGAGGGCCGCGTCCCAGCTGATGCGGGTGAAGCGGCCACTGCCCTTGGCGCCGCTGCGTCGTAAGGGATGCAGAATGCGCTGTGGGCTGTAGACGCGTTCGGGATAGCGCTTGAGCTTGGCGCACAGTGCGCCCTGGGTGAAGGGATGCTCTTGTGTGCCGTGAACCTGGGTCGCGCGGCCAGCATCATCGACCGTGACCTGCCAGGCGCAGGTGTCGGGACAATCGTGGGGACAGGCACCGTGGACTTGCTTCATGGTGTTCGCTCGCGGTTGGCGTGCGGGCATGATGCGCCCCTTGGCTATCGCGCTCCAAGTAGTGGCGCGGCGCGCGCACCGATGGGTACTTTCGCCAGGCACGCATTTGTGCTCAAGTTTCGCCATCTCGGGCTGGCCACCGTAGTGCCGAATGACGCCGGCGCCGACCATGCCTCGGTACGGCACGAACTCGGCCTGTCGGAGCAAGATATCGAGAGTCTGGTACGCGAGCAGGTCATCTAAGCAAACGATAACCGCGAGACAGCCAAGGACAACCCATGAAACTGACCCTCAAAAACCTGAAGCCCCGCAACCCGTTTGTGGCCC
>JANLSI010000658.1:0-5935 GCA_031362345.1 Pseudomonadota bacterium | reverse complement strand
TGGCCACCGATGATCGTCGCAAAGGTCTGCCGGTCGACGACATTCTCGAATGCAAGATGTACGGCATCCACATCATGGAAGCCGCCGATTTCTACGAGCGTCAGCTTGGCAAGATTCGATGATCTGGAGAGCTTTCGGCACTTCAGTCAGTTCCTGGGATAAACACACCGGTTGCCAGTGGCGGCGCAGGTATTCACCCATCGGCGTGCCGGCTGCGGTGTGGGTCAATTCCGGATCGGGCTTGGCATTGTCGCGATCGAAGCGGCGGTAGTAGGCGCCATAGGGACGTCGACCGGGATCGATAGGGGTGGTCTTGGGTTCCGGTGTGCTCATAGCCAGGCTCCTCTCATGATGCGTAGAGATATCGACATCGCGCCGACATCAAGTCGTTTCGCGCGGACGTCCGAGAACACTCAAGATGTCCTCGTGGAATTCGAACCAGATGTTGTGCGCCGAATCACGGCGCGGATTGCACAGCAAGTCGTTGTCACCACCTTCAATCCCATCGATGGCCGCCGCGAAGCGTCGTTGGTAGTCACCATAGCGCGGCAGCAGGGACGTGATCGTCGTCAGCGCGTCGCTCAATTGTTCGACTACCGACAACGCCTTGTCCATCGCCTGCATATCACCGGTGTCGCGCTGCCAGGCAGTCAACAAGGCAATGAAGCGCGTATTCAAAACCTCAAAACGGCTATACCACTGACTGAGCAGCGGCTCCGCGCGCAAGGCCCCATAGCACTCGCGGTAGTAGCGTTGGACGGCGTCTGTGCCGTCCGGCAACAGCATATGCCCGGCGCTGGTGCTCATGAGCAGGCCCTGGCTGGCGACGTCTTCCAGCAGCGTAAGCAAACGCGGTTCGCTTACATCAAGTAGCACGCCGAGTTGCTCGGTGGTCGCGAGCCGCTTCAAGTGCACACAGTTAAGGAGCGTAAACCGCTCGGCATCCAGGCTCACAACACTACCTGGGCTAGCGACGGCGAGATCGGTGGTGGCCATTGCCATCAACTCCAGAAATACTTCGAGCGGCGACGATCAGCGCCCGCCCCGAAGGGCAGATAGCCGGCGCCGGAGAAGATCTTGTTGGGCACGGTGTTCTGCGCAAAGCCGCGCTTGCCGATTTCGTAGTAGTGATTCGACACGCGCTGATCGATTTCCCACAACTCATAATCACTACAGGCCTTGTCATAGGTGCCGGCGCGGCGCAGGTGCGGCAGAATCATGCCGGCGTAGTAGACATACATGCCATTGGTAATGAGCTGGCGGCGGCTCATGCGCGCGAGTTTGCTGTAGAGCTTCAAGGTCGCGTTCTGAATGCCGACCAGGCGCGGCGCGAGCTCCGCGATCGGCACCGGGTAGACCTCGCTCATCGGCGTGTCCCACTTCTCGCGCACCAGCACCGCGCCTGCGACGACGTGGGGAATGTAGTTCTTAGGCCGTGTGAACGTAGTGGAAATATCATTGACGCGGATCTCCTCCAGCGCCATCGCCTCGGCGTCGATTTCAAGCAGCACCGTATAGCAGTGCGGCACGCCCTCGTGGTCGCACACATCGCTCCAGTGATACGCGTCCTCGTTGCAGAACAGGTCGCGAATGATCAGCAGATTGCCGTTCGGCAAGCAATAGGGGCCGGTGTCGCCGAGACCGAGCCGGCAATCGAAATGATCGAGAAAGGCCAATAGCTCGGCTGCCGCATTGAAGCGGATCAGGGCGTCGTGGGTCGGGCTGCGATGGGCGCAACGCTCCAGCAGCGGCACCAGTTTATCGCGCACCGCCTGGGTATGAATCTCACAGCGGTAGCGGTTCTGCGAATTCAGAATCCAGCCGTCCTGGCGCTTGCCCCATTGCACGCGCTGCATGAACTTCAGAATAATCGAGCTCTCTTCGATGAAGTCGTCGGCGCGGATGGTTTCCAGCGCGAGCAACGCACAACGCCCCATGCCGAAGCCGACTGCGCCAATACACCAGTCGTGCACGCTGTTGATCTTGGTGCCGACCTCATTGCGCGACGACGCGCCGATGTCGAGCACCCCCTGCACGCCGACTTCGTCGGTGGTCATGCGCAGCAGCTCGGGCCAGCGATAGAAGGCATGCATCATCGCCAGGATTTCGTATTCCTGACGCGGAATCATGCCGGAAGCGCCCTCGGTGGCGCGCATGACCAGTACGTCCCAAATGTTCCAGGCGAGGTAGTTGTTGAGGTCGTTGAGCTCGGCGATGCTGAATTCTTCGGCGCGCACCGCCGCTTCATCGACCTGATCCAGCACGCGGGTGGTGGCGCGCTGCTTCATGACACGGTCACCGAGGATGCCGTCCGGCACCGCTTCGAGTCCGACGAAGTTGCCGGTATAGGTCAGTTCCTGAAAGCGCAGACCGTTGTCCGTAGCCTCATAGCGTTGGCGATAAGTGGCAGTCATGGTGGCCGCCTCAAGCGAGCAGTTCAACGCGACCGAAGTCGCGCTCGCCGCAGTTCAAGCGCACGCGCTTACCGTTCAGTGCTGCCGTCACCGCGGCAAAATGGCCAGCGTTCTCACCGCCGGTCACATAGCGACTGTCACTGTCACACAAGTAAGTGGTCATGATGCAGGGGATCTGAAATTCGCGCGACAGAATGCCGAGATGGCTTTCAGGCGCGCCGGACAAAGTCAGCACGCCGATGGCGCCCATGCTCAGCGCCGGCGCCAGAAAGGTCGTGGTGCCCCCTTGCGCGAGCAGGATGTGCTGGTTGAGCTTGCCGCTCTGCAGGAGCGCGATGACCGATTTCGGATCGGGCAGGAACAAGACCGTGCCCTCCGGTGCCTTGTCGGTCTCAAAGCAGTTATACCCTTCCGCAATAATGCCCATGTGTACTGACTCACTCCATTCACGTCGACGACGGGTTGATCCACTGCAGGAGCTGCCGGGGCGCTTTCGCCACGGCTTGCGCACCTGCGGCCACGAGCTGTTGTTCGTTGTGCATGCCCCACTCGACGCCGATGGCAGCTATGCCGCTGGCGCGTGCCTCACCGATGTCGCCGGCGGTATCGGTGACCAGCACCACCTGCGCGCACTCGAAGTGGCGCGCTTGCGCAGCGGGCGCCCACTTGCCGTTAAGAAAATCGGCGATGGCGGCGGACTTGCTGGGCTGGGTATCACCGGCGTAAATGGTGGCGAAATTGCTGTCGATGCCACCGGCGCGCAGCAAGCGCACGATGGTCGCGTGCATATTGCTCGAGATCACCGCCAAGGTGTGGCTCACCGCCAAGGTGCGCACTACTTCGACGATGCCGTCGATGAAAGGTGGATTGTAGTGCTCGCGTATCAATTCCATGAAATGCCGACCCGCCGCTGCCGCCCGCTTTTCATCCCCGCAATGGCGTGCCAACGACTCAAAAAAATTCCCCTCGAAGAGCGCGAAGAACTGCTCGCGGGTACCGATGCCGAGGGCGAACTTGCGGCTGGTGCGTTCAAACCAGGGCCACGACGCGCTGCGCGTATCGACCAGCGTGCCGTCGAGATCGAACAGCACGGCATCAAACTCGCTCACGAAGCGGCGGCAGCGCGCTCGCTGTTCAAGCGGTTGAGTTGCGGCAGCTCGAAGAAGTCCTGTACTTCACCATAGGCCTTGCGGCCCTGGAACTGCCACTCGGCGAGGGCATTGAACGACACCATATTAGGCCAGCATTGCCAGGGGAAGCTGGTCAGCGCGCGTCCTTGTAAGGCATAACTACGGCCTTGCGCATCGGCGAAGGACAGCTCGACGGTATCGGGGAAGCGATCGACCCGCCGTCGCACCGTGCCAGACCCGCTGGCGAGCCCGCGCAGTTCGCCGCCTTCGATCACATAGCCATGGGCCAGTGTCAGTGTGCTGTCGTCGACCGTCGCATCGAAACCCATGATCGCGTGCAGCGCGGTCTGTTGGTCGACGTGGGCATGCAACCAGCTCATGTTGGGTTTGCCGCGCTCGGGACGCGGGCCCCAAGAATGATCCATGGTCGATACGCAGTCGATGGCATAGCGTTTGCCGCGCACCCGCACTTCGCCCTCAAAGTGCCCGGTCTGGTCGAAATGACCGTTATAAGCCGTGCCCCACGCGAACTTGCCGGCGTCGGTGCCCGACGCGCACATCGGGTCCAGCGCGGGGTCATGAATATCGAAGGGCACCATGATAGCGGTGTAATGGACGTCGATCAGGGTGCCTTCCTGATCGTCGTAACGGATAGTCCACTCACGATTGGGCTGGGTGCACACAATGTGCAGTGAATTGGCCAGGCGGTAGTCGAGCAAGGTGCGCGGATTGGGGATCGGCAGGTGCGCGCGATAATCGCAGAAGTCTGCGCCCCAGGGCGTCAAGGCACGTTGTGAGTTGATGCACACCGAAGAACTGACGGTGCCGAGATTAGGCCGGAACAAGGCGTACACGCCGATGTTCAGATGCGCCTCGACATTATAGAAGCCGAAGAAATTGGTCTCGGCCCAATCGAGTTGATCGGCGGCGCAGGCATGAAATTCGGCATCTCGATCATCGAGCATCGCAGGACTCCCGTTGGAATTGGTCGAAGCAAGGCCAAGGAGCATGCCGTGCGCTACGCGTCCACGTCAACAGAACAAGGACGCCCACAGTTTTCCCATCACGCAGCCCATGAGCACAGACATTTTCGAGTGAGAGTCGGCGATGCTGCGAGTGCATCGCGCTTGGCAATCGGTAGCGCCATATCGTGTTGCAATGCGTTTCTATCGAAAGGTTAGGTTGCAACCTAGCCTATGAGACGAGGGCTTGCCAGGCGCCGCCGTTGCGCAACTGACTACTTGCGCAGCTGCACGAAGCTCCGCGCCAAGCTCATGACCCGTTCTACATACTCATGGGCGTCGTGGTCGCCGCAGCGTTGTGCAGGCCGCAGCTGTAGTCCGCGCGAGGCGAACGTGGCGGCGGCGCCTGCACCGCAGAGGTGGGTGATGATGGCGAGTTCCTGCTGCTGGCGCAAGGTCGCCTGTCGGATGCCTTTGCGCGCCAGGATTTCGCGCACACGCCGGTCTAGATTGGACGCCGCCAGCTCCACGGCGTGGGACGGAATCACGCGCGCATAGAGGCTGTTGAACCAACAGCTACGCCAGTCGTACCACGGGCCATCGGCGATCACACGATGATCACGGATGCAGTAGTGTCGGGCTTCGTCGAAGGTGCCATCGGTGAACTGATACATGCCAACTGCGCTGGAGGCGGGCCGGTAGATTTCGAAAAAATTGGTCGTCGCAGACCAGCGCCAGTAGGTGCGTGCCACAGGATTGCCTGACGCCTCCTGTTGGGCCAGGGCGGCGAGTATTTCGGGTGTCATGATCGGCGTCGAATGGGTGACAAAGAGCGATCCGTAGTCGCGCCAAGTCTGGGCAGGCGTCTTGTAGCCATGGTCGCTGATCGGGAAGAACAATTCCGAGGGTTTGTGGACGACTTGATATACCCAGTTCACCGTCGGCACCAATACCGTCAGTAGCACCACGGTTGTAAAGAAATAGACGAAGCCCGGTATGCGACGCAGACCAGCCAGCCGCTCGGACCACACGCGCAGCGCAGGCTTTGGATCGTGCGGCGCCTGTTTGCGTGGGTTGGGCGGGGGCGATTGCGCCCCTATCCCGTGCCGCGACTTGCAAGTCTTGGTCGCTGCGCGTTTGACGCGCTTGGCGACCTTCCCTGTGCGCGTGCCAGCACTGGCGCGCACGTGTGGGCCTGTCGGCTTGGCAGTGGGCTTCATCGGCGGGCGGGCAGCGGGTTTGCGCCGTGAGGGCGGTCGTGACATGGCGCGAGACTAGCCAATCCTGCTGGCTTAGCGCTAGACGTTTCGACGCGCACCGTCGCGCGACGATTCCCTAAGCCCGACAGACCTGCCAGCGACGGCCTTCCACGCTTGATGTAAGCTGCCATCACCTAGCCCGGATTTCTCACCATAAAATAGTGCATCGG
>JANLSI010000653.1:0-4586 GCA_031362345.1 Pseudomonadota bacterium | reverse complement strand
GCGTCGTGTCGGCGACTGGCCGGCACAAGCCAGGCATGATGGCGGGCAAGATTCACTGTCGCACCGCCGGGCGCGGCATAACTCGCACCACCCAAGCAGGAGATACCTTCCATGTTCAAACGTTTCTTCCACGTCAACATCTGTGTCAGCGACATGGAGCGCTCTATCCGGTTCTACGAGCGTATCGGCTTCACGAAGGTCGGCGATTTCATGCTCGGCGGCGGCGAGCCCGGCATCGGCGTCGCACTCGGGCTGGAGGTCAAACAGCTGCGCGGCGTATTCATGCGCTTGAACGACGACCCGCACGCGCCGGTGCTCGACCTGGTGCAGTTCGTCGACCCACCCCACCAGGGCAAGCCCTATCCCACGCTCAATAACATCGGCATCTGCCGCATCGCCTTCCTGGTCGACGACATCACGTCGGTCTATGAAAAATTGAAGGCGCTGGACGTCGAGTTCGTCGCACCGCTCAATATGTTCGACGGCCCGCGTGGTTCCAAGATTGGGGTGGTGTGTTTCAAAGACCCGGACGGTACGGTGCTGGAGCTGATCAGCAGCGACATCGAAGCGACCATGGTGAGTGGTTGAAGGCGCCTGTCCAGCAAGCCGGACCAAGGGCCTGGTCCGGCTTGGCACCGCGATTCAAGCGCTACGGCTGGTGATCTTGAGCAAGTGATAACCGAACTGGGTTTTAACTGGCCCGTGCACCACGCCAACCGCCTCGTTGAACACCACCTTATCGAACTCCGGCACCATCATGCCCGGCCCGAACGAACCGAGGTCGCCGCCCTGGGCTTTCGAAGGACAGCTCGAATGAGCCCGGGCGACTTCTGCGAAATCTGCGCCGTCGTCAATCTGCTGCTTGAGTTCGCTGCACTTTTCTTCACTGTCGACGAGGATGTGTCGAGCACTTGCTTGAGCCATGGTATTTTCCTTGTAGCCGGGCCGGACGAATGACCGGCGGGGTCGAGACCTTACCCCATTGCGTTTGGATTTCGAAGTGGATTGTTTGCATGAATGGCTAGCTTGCGGTGCTCGCGGTCAGCGCCGAGTGGACTTCTGCACTCAGCGCGTGTGCAAGATCTGAAACAGATTATGGGCGCGGTCGGTCCATAGCGCGATAGCGGGGATATCGCGCGCATAGGGTGGCAGCGCCGGTGGATACTGTGCGACGAGGCCTTGGTCTTTGCTCAACAGCAGATAGTCCGGATGATAGTGCCCGACCCGGTGCACGTTCTGCACGCTGATACGCGTGGTGGCGAAGCCAAACTCGCGTGCCAGACGTTCCACCACCGGCGCCAGGTTCAGGTAGCGATTGGTGATATGGATGGCGATCACACCGCGTGGTGCAAGGTGGCGTTGATAGATGGCAAAGGCTTCCCTGGTTAACAGGTGTACCGGCACCGAATCACCGCTGAAGGCGTCGAGTACTAGCGCGTCAAAGTGCTGATCGGGCTCGTGCTCCAAGGCCAGTCGCGCATCACCGAGCGCCAGTTCATAGATAGCGCCGCGCGCTTGCATGTCGGTGATGAAGGTGAAGTACGCGCGCGCGGTGGTGACGACGTCCGGATTGATCTCGTAGAAGCGGTAGGTCTGCCCGGACACGCCATAGCTCGCCAGCGTACCCGTACCCATGCCTACTACGCCGACGCGGGCATGGGCGTTGCTCTGCAGGTCAGTCAAGAGCTGTCCGACAGCGGTTTCCGACCCGTAGTAAGACAAGGGCTCGCGGCGCAAATCAGCGCGCGTAAATTGGCGACCATGTTCTGTGCCGTTGCAATGCAGGGCACGGAACTCCAGCACTTCTTCACCCGGCTTGTCCGGGATGGTTTGACGCTCTGAGACCTTCAGCGTGCCGTAGAAATTGCGTGAGCGCGCGATCCCATGGTCAGGCGAAAACTGCCAGAACTGTATGCCATAGAGCGCACCCACAACCACCACACCGAGAGCCACACTGGCCAGCTGTGGCGACTCACGAACAAGACCGCTCAGCAAGCCGCGATAAACAACCCAGGCCGCGATCACCGTGCCGAGCATCAGGCCCAGCGACCACTCCAAGTAAGTGGTCAAGAGCAGCGGCGCGAGCAGACTGACGATCAGCCCGCCGAGCGCGCCGCCTGCCGACATGAACAGGTAGTATTCGGTCAGATGATCGATGCCCGGCTTCTTACGCACCAGCTCGCCGTGACAGACCACGCAGACGAAGAACATGGCGAGAAAATTCACGGCTATTTCGGCCACGATGCCGAAGTCGCGCGTATCCACCCACGGCAGATCCTCCCACCCGGCACTCAAGAACAAGGCGAGCATTGCCAGCCCGCCCCACACCGGACGCGCATACCAACGCGGATGGTCGAAGCAAATGATGAAAGACAGCAGATACAGCGCCAACGGCACCACCCACAGGAAGGGGATCACGGCAACGTCCTGACACACGTGATTGGTGGTCGACAGCAGCATGACGGAGGCGAACGCGGGTAGCGCGACCCACAACAGGCGCCGCGCGACGCCGGGTGAGGGCCCCGGCACCGCCAAGGGAACATGCGCAGCGGCAGGCGCACGCACGAGCAAACTGCCACGCCGCCACTCGACGATCGCGCACGCCACCATCAGCAGTGCAAAGACCCCATAGACTAGCGACCAGACACTGGCCTGCTCGACCACGTCCCAGCGCGTCTCGATCAGGACCGGATAGCTCAACAACGCAGCCAGTGAGCCGATGTTCGACAAGGCGTAGAGGCGATAGGGCACGCGCCCCGGAAATACCCGCCCGTACCACGTCTGCACCAGTGGACTGGTGGCCGACAACACGAAATAAGGCAGACCCACGGTGCTGAACAGGAGCACGAAGATCTGCCAGGACGGATCGCCGCTGCCATCGGGCTTCAAGGCCTCGTTCGGCACGACCGGCAACTGCAATGCGGCGATCAACAGCACCAGGCCATGTATGAGCGCCTGGCTCCGCGACGCGCGTTTTGAGAGGAAATGCGCGTAGCTGTAGCCACCGAATAACATGACCTGAAAAAACAGCATGCATACCGTCCATACGCTCGGACTGCCGCCGAACCAGGGCAGGATGAACTTGCTGATCATGGGCTGGACCTGAAATAGCAGGAATGCACCGAGCAGACTGACGAGGGAAAAGAGCAGACTCATGCTTGTTTTTCTTGTTTCTATGGAGCACCGGCGCGCGCAGACCAGCGGCCGCAGCGGGCATCCCGCCACTGTCCCCACCGCAACACCTAGGTCTTCGTGGCGAAATCGCGGCGCTGCGGCCTGGCGCTATATTCAGCCCTGCGCGATCGCCGCGCGCTCGACTTTCACGGCGCCGGCTTTCCTGCCTATCAATCGGATCGGAAAGCGCTTGAGCCCGCCGACGAAATTCGTCTGCGTACGTTCCGGCGTGCCGACCACCTCGAAGCCTTCATAGCGTGCCAGCAATTCTTCCAGCGCTACCCGTAGCTCGAGCCTGGCCAGCGGACCGCCGAGGCAGGTATGGGGACCAAAACCAAAACCCAGATGGGGATTGGGCGAGCGCGTGACGTCGAACTTGTCCGCATCGGGAAAAACCCCCTCATCGCGATTGGCCGACGCTAACCACACCACCACGCGATCACCGGCCTTGACCGCCTGGCTACCGATGTGCGTATCCGCCGTCGCGACGCGCATCAAGGTGATCACCGGATTCGACCAACGCACCATTTCCTCGACGGCGCGCCGAATGAGCTTAGGGTCATCGCGCAGCCGTTGCATTTGCTCGGGATGTTGCAGCAGGGCGAGCAAGCCGCCGGAAAAGGAATTACGGGTGGTCTCAAAGCCCGCCAGGATCATCAACGTGCCGTTTTGCACGATCTCTGATTCGGTGAGTTCCTTGCCATCGATACGGCCATTGGCGAGGCTGCTCAATGCGTCTGCGTGGGGACAGCCGCGACGCGGCATCGCGAGATCGCGCACGCAGTCGCGAATGTGGCCGATGCCGGCGGCGGTGGTCGCGGCCGCGTCACCGCCACTATATTCAGGATCAGACGCGGTTAACGCCATCTTGCCCCAGGCCAGCAAATCATCGCAGCGTTCCTGCGGCAGGCCGAGAATGTCGGCGATGATCGTCATGGGGATCTTGGCCGCCAGATCGTCGACCAAATCGATGACGCCATCGGCCGGCAGGCCATCAAAGATCTTCTTGATCAAATCGGTTTTGATCTCGGTGGTATCGAGCAAAGCGTTCGGCATAAACGGCCCCGACACCAGTTCCCGGAATTTGCCGTGGCGTGGCGGGTCGATGGCAATCAACATTTCGCCCGGACCAAAGGCGTCGCGATTCGCCTCTTTCAGCGCCTCGTCCATGATCGGCATCACGCCATCGATCTCCGAGCTGAACAACACCCCTTCGTGCAGCACACGCTTCACGTCGGCATGCTTGAACACCGACCAGAAACGCGCACCATTGTGGCCAATGGTCCAATGCACCGGGTCTTCGCGCCGCATTTGTGCGAACA
The DNA here is from genome assembly GCA_031362345.1 of Pseudomonadota bacterium. GTDB lineage: Bacteria > Pseudomonadota > Gammaproteobacteria > JADJYF01. Next base: position 90 of record JANLSI010000653.1, on the reverse strand, counting down.
AGTCGTAGAAACGCTCGTCACGGAAGCTTGCCGCGTCTATCAGTCGTTCATCAATGCTCGTCACAGGGCTCTCTCCTGATGGGTGGTGAG
>JANLSI010000626.1:0-2333 GCA_031362345.1 Pseudomonadota bacterium | reverse complement strand
CTGATAGACAATGACCAACGCCGGCACAAGCCAGCAGTGCAAAGCCCAACACCAGACGGGCGCTGGCATCGTAGCGGCGGCGTGCCCTCGACCTCGGCGGCGGCCCTTCGTATGCGCAGATATGTCGACTATTCATCGTGTGATCCAAACCACAATTCCAGCATCGATAGTACCCAGACCAGTTCCCCATAATAACTGGAAGCCGAATCACTCCAGAACAGGCGTTCGACTTCCGCCAGGAAGCCCCGCTGGAAGATATCGCGCTGACCTAAGGCGGCAAGCGCGCTGCGGGCCAGCTCCTGCAGGCGCGCGTCTTCGCGCAGCCATACGCCAAACGGCAGGCCGAAGCCATGCTTTTGCTTGTTGATGATCTGCGCGGGCAGGACGCTCGAAAATGCACGCTTGTAGTAACCACGCAATTCACCGTTGAGCAGCAAGGTCGACGGCGCGACTCGCTGCGCCAGATCGACCACCCGGTTATCAAGCATGGGATAGCACACCTCGACCTCTGCCAGGTCGCACATGCTGCCAACCTTGACCAGATCGTTATCCGCCAGCGTGAACTTCCAGTCGAGGTAGAGCATACGCTGCAATGGATCGCCGGCCTCAGGTTCGGCAAACCGTTGGCGCCAGATCTGCCACGGCTCATCGCGCTCGACGCTAGCGAGCCAATCGCCATTGAAGACGCTGCGTGGATCGAAACGATGCAGGAAGTTGTAGGCCTGCAGCCGGTCCGGCAGACCCATATGGGCCTTGTCGATATAACGCGCGCCCTTGCCCAACAGCGGCAAAGCGCGCATGAAGGGTAAGGCACGGTAGCTGCCCTCGAGCGCGGCGCGCAGGAGCGATGGCACCTGGAAATAGCGTTCGAACACCTTCTGATCGACGTAGCGTTGATTACCCGCAAACAACTCGTCGCCACCATCGCCGGCCAACATCAGCGTCACGCCATGCGCGCGCGCTTGCCGCGCACAATGAAAAGTTGGAATCACCGACGAGTTGCCGAATGGCTCGGCGTAATAACCAGCAATCTGCGGCAGGGATTCGTAGACGTCGGCTGGCGTCACATAGTGGAGATAGTGTTCGAGCTCGAAATGTCGCGCGGCGATACGCGCGTACTCTGATTCGTCGTAACCGTCGGCGTCAAAGCCGATGGTGAAGGCGTCCGCCGCGCCGCGCGCACGCTTGAGCAGACCGACGACCGAAGAACTGTCCAACCCGCCGCTGAGAAAAGCGGCGCAGCCTGCACGCCCGCGATCCGCGACGGCCGCACCCAGCGCATCACGCAGTTCGGCGTCGAGCCGATCAGGCTCGACATCCACGCTGGCGAACCCAGGCTGCCAGTAGAGTGCAGTCTTGCTGCGTCCTTGTGACCAGCGCACATAGTGCGCGGGGCCGAGCTTGCTGGCGTGCCGATAGACCGTCCGCGGACTCGGAATGCAGTGGAAGAAGACATAGTTGTAGAGGGCTTGGGTGTCATAGCCGCGCTTGAATCCGGGTGCCGCCAGCAAGGCACCGAGATCCGTGGCAAAAGCGAGCTGCTCTTCTGTCGCACAATAATAGACAGGACAGATGGCGAAACGATCGGTGGCCAGGCTGACACTGCGCTGTGCGGCATCGATCAGCAGCAGCACAAAGGCGCCAGCGATGTCGTCATAGGCCACGCGGCCCGCGCCGTGGGCCGACAACACGCGCTCAAGTATCTGCCCATCGCTGGCTTGGGATTCGCTGGCGGGTCGAAACAAATAGGCGCTGGTCTGGCCGTGGCTTGCCTGTAGCGGCGTCGTTCCGGCATAGCTCAGTTGGGCGCCCGCCACGCTCAGCGTGTGGGTGGTCTGCCCGCGAGCCGCGCGACGGGCAGCGGCCATGCGCGTCAGCGCGGTCTGCGCGCCCGGGGCTGTGTTCCAAGTTATCGTGGCGCAGACGAAAATCATAAATAGAAGTAATTTTTTACCGCAGCGGCCGCTAAGATCGCTGGCACCAAACAAAGTCGAATTATAGGCGATGGGGCACCAGCATAATCGGCATTGGCGGATTTTTCTGAACGCTGGTGAGCGCGCTTGCAACGGCATGACTGCTACGGAGTTGATGGCTTGATCGCATTCGCTACCAAACTCGCCCTGGCCGCTGCCGGAGCGCTCGAACGACGGCTGTCGGTGGTGTTGTTCCATCGCGTCGTGACGCAGCCTGACGCCCTGCTCATTCATGAACCCGACACGCGCCGCTTCGCCGAACAACTGGCGTGGCTGCAGGCGAGCTTTAATATCTTGCCACTGCCCGATGCCCTCGCGCGCCTCTACAGCGGCCGGTTGCCGGCCGGCGCGCTGGCCATC
>JANLSI010000625.1:0-5665 GCA_031362345.1 Pseudomonadota bacterium | reverse complement strand
ACCCTTGACCGGCTTTTCTGCTGCCGAATCGGGGATGACGATGCCACCGGGGCTGGTTTTATCCTCTTCGGTGCGTTTGATGATGACGCGGTCCTGCAGGGGGCGGATTTTCATTCTGTAGTTTCTCCTCAAACGCTGGCGGGCGGTTTGGTGTTATTGGTCTATTTCAGCCAGTGGTCGACACACCCTCTTGGGGGCCGCCGGCCGGCTTGGCGGTAATATAGGGGCGAGTTGAGGAATCACAAGTGCTACGTGCTCTATGAGACGGTTTATTTGCGCGGGGCCGGAGTGGCAGCCACCGTGAAGACGCCGCCGGCAGCCCCCGGCGGCGTCACCCTTGTCAGCCCAGCACCTCGGCGTAACTCGCCTCGTTGAAACCGACCACCAGCGTCTTGCCACTGACAAAAGTCGGTGCGCGCAGATTGCCGGTCGGGCCGAGCATGGCCGCGACGACTTCGTCGCCCGGTTTACCCCCTGGCTTGAAAGTCTGCACCTGCTTGCCCTTGGCAACGATTACCGTGGTTGCAGCGGCGGCCAGTGTCCGCGCGTCATCGGCGCCCAGCTTGCGCGAAGCCGGCACGGATTGTTTGGGAATAATCCCGCGTGCGTCCAAGACCTTGGACGCTCTGTCACAGCTGGTTCAGCCCTTGCGGAAGTAATACCAATTGATCTGCTTGCTCATAATGGTTGCCTCGCTAGGATTAATGCTCAGAATGGCGATGGTGAAACACGGCGAAGCCAGGCGCAAGTTGTCCTGACCCGTCGATGTGTGGCATCGACGCTGAGAACGGCGGCCGGCGACGTCACTCGCTACCCTTCCCAATTTGCGGGTCTGTCGCCCGCTTTTGCTTCCGTGGAATACTCAGCTGCAGCGACAACCGGAGTACCGCTATGGGTATCACTATCACGCCGCTCGCGGCTCACTACGATTGCACCCTCGGTGCGCGGGTGGACGGCGTCATGCTCAAGAGCCTCGCCGCCGCCGACTGGGCGGTCATCGAGCAGGCCTTCCATACCCACGCTGTGCTGATCTTCCCCGACCAGCATCTCGATGCCGACGCCCAGGTGGTGTTCGCGCGACGCTTCGGTGAGCTGGAGATCCTGGTCGAAGGCAAACAGTCGATAGCGATTTCGAACCGTGGCGAACAAGGCCATCGGCTGCGCGAGGATTCGGTCTTCGCCCAGCTGCTGCGCGGCAACGAAGGCTGGCATACCGACAGCTCCTATATGCCACTCGCGGCCAAGGCCTCAATACTCTCCGCCCACGTGCTGCCACCGGCCGGCGGCGAGACCGAATGGGCCGATATGCGCGCGGCTTACGCCGCGCTGGAAACCACCCAGCGCACACAGATCGAAGATCTGACGGCCTATCACTCGTTGTTCTATTCGCAATCGCGCATTGGCGCGCAAGCCAAGAGCGGCGACTACTACGGCTTTAGTGAAGGCGCGGCGCCACTGCGCCCGCTGGTGAAGATCCATCCGGTGACGGGGCGCAAGGCGCTCTTCATCGGCCGGCATGCCTGCCATATTCCAGACATGGACCCGGCGGACTCCGAGCACTTACTCGACGAGCTGCTGGCTTTCGCCTGTCGCCCACCACGGGTCTACCGCCACACCTGGCAGCCAGGTGATATCGCGGTGTGGGACAACCGCTGCGTACTGCATCGAGCGCGGCCCTATGACAACGCCCATCCACGCCTGATGATGCACACCCGGGTGCGCGGCGATCCGGCCACGGAGTCCGCGCTGGCAGCTAGGTGAGCTACCGCACCAAGCGCGCAATCAGGCAAGTGTATGGTAATCGCGGAGCGAGCCTGGCCGCACTGTCAATGTCAGTGCTGCCACTCGGGAGGTGTCCACGAACATGCACAAGCAGACAGCAGATAGGGTAGAGATCCTGAGCAGACATCTCCATGGTGACCAAAAAAATACTCCCGGGGTGCGCGGCGAGGGATCTTCCGGGCCTGAAGGTCATGACGTGCCCTGCGTGGCTACCGACACGATAGATTTCCAGGAAAAGAACTTCCCGATCGTTTGTGTCGGCGGCTCGGCCGGTGGCCTCGACGCTTATATCCGGCTTTTGCGGAATCTTCCGGCCGACATGGGCGTGGCGATTGTCATCGTCAACCACATCACGACCGTGCCCACCCATCTCCATGAAGTGCTGCCCCGTTTCACGACCATGCCAGTCGAGCTCATCACGGATTGTTTGTCGATTGAACGCAATCGGGTCTACATCATTCCGGCAAATCGGGATCTGCATGTCGAGGATGCGGTGTTCCGCCTGAAGCCAATCTCAAAACCTCGGGGGTGGCCGGATGTCATCACGGTTTTCCTGCGTTCACTTACCCGTTACTGGAACGGCAAACTGGTGGCCGTGATTGTCTCGGGCTATGACGGCGACGGAGCCGCTGCCCTGTGCGGCATTAAGGAGGTCGGTGGCATCACTATCGCGCAGAAACTGAGTACGGCGTGTCAGCCGGATATGCCGGAAAGCGCAATTGGCAGCGGCTGCATTGATTTAGTCCTGTCACCCGAAGAGATCGGCCAAGAAATTGTGCGCATCGCGCAACTTGAGGTTTAGGGGATCGCTGGACAAGGCAGAGGTCTCTGCCGCACACAGGGTTGCCGCGACTTTCGATGCGGGTCGATCGTGTTCGGGGTTTTCAGAGACGCGGGCGGCTTCCATGTTTCGAAAATTGCAGCGCCAAGTCCAGCGTAGCCATGATCTCGTCGATCTTGGCCGGTTTGGTCAGATAACGAAAAAAGCCCGCCGCTAGCCCGCGCTCGATATCGCGGGGCATGGCGTTGGCACTGAGCGCAATCACGGGAATGTGTGCGGTTGCCGGATCGTCAGCCAGTACTCGCCGCACCTCAGCGCCACTGACACCAGGCAGGTTGATATCCATCAGAATCACAGCCGGCCTCAGGATGCGGGCGATCTCAATAGCCTGCGTGCCGTCCATGGCGGTCAACAGGCGGAGATCGGTGCGGCGCGCGACCAGTGTCTCGATGAACATCAAATTGGCGGCGTTGTCCTCGACATAGAGCAGAGTGTCAACCTGCGCTTCAACCTGCGCTTCAACCTGCGCTTCAACCTGCGCTTCAACCTGCGCTTCAACCTGCGCGCCGGTGAACTGGGCGGCCGATCGCGGTTCGGCGGCCAGGTCCAGTTCGACCCAGAACACACTGCCCTCCCCAAGTGTGCTTTCCACGCCTAAGACGCCGTTCATAAGTTCTATCAAACGCTTACTCACCACCAGGCCGATGCCGGTTCCGTCTTCTTTGCCAACCTCTTGGCCGAGCCGATTGAACGGTTCGAAAAGATGCGCAAGTTGGGCCGGCGCCAATCCCATCCCCGTATCCCGCACGCTGATGCGAATGCGCGCGGCGGGGCGCGCGGTGCTGGCCACGGTAACTGTTCCGCCGACCTTGTTGTACTTAACCGCGTTGGAAAGCAGGTTGAGGAGAACCTGTTTCATCCGGGTGTAATCGACGTTGACAAAAAGAGGCATGTCTAACCCGCTCAGCGCCACCGCAACGCCTTTCTGCTGCGCCTGCGCGTCCACCATGGCCGCGCATTCGCGCAGGACTAGGCTGAGCGAAACCCTTTCCATCGCCAACGGCACTTTTCCGGACTCGATCGTCGAGAGATCGAGAATTTCGTCGATCAACACCAACAAGTGCCAGCCGGCCTTGAGAATCTGCTCGAGGCTGCGTTTCTGCATGGGGGTCGGCGGTGGCGTGCCGGATTCCAGCAGCTGGGCAAAACCGAGGACCGCGTTCAGCGGCGAGCGCAGTTCATGGCTCATGCTGGACAGGAATTCCGATTTCGCGAGGTTAGCGACCTCCGCCGTACGCTTGGCTTCTCTCAGCTCTAATTCAGCGTGCTTGCGCTTGGTGGTGTCGCGGAAAAGTATGGCGACTTTGCGGCTTTCACGCCCGCCTATCCGAAAGGCGTAGACGTCGAACCAGCGCCCACCCATGTCTTTCGATTCGTCCGCAAACCGGATCGGTTCGCCGGTCATGGCCACTTTGCCGTAAGCCTCAAACCAATGGGCCTTGAGATTCGGTTCGAATTCACGAATGCGCTTGCCGGTCGCTTCGTGCAGCCCGCACTGCTTTTCAAAACTCGGATTCACCTCGAGAAAGCGGTAATCGACCGGCGCCCCATCAGCGTCAAAAATCAGATCGATGATGCAAAAGCCCTCGTCTATCGAATTGAACAAATTGCGGTAGCGTTCGCCACTGTCGTGCAGCGCCTGCTCGGTTTGTTTGCGCTCATTGATATCACTCAGTACGACCCGCAGTTCTAACGCGCCCTGGGCATCTTGCGCGACGGTGGCGGCCAGGTGTACCCAGAGTTGCGTCCCGTCATTCTTTTTCATCCGCAACTCGCACGACTGCGGTTCTCCGCTGCCGACCAGTCGTTTTCTAAGCAGGTAGTAGCTGTCCTCGTCTACCTGGTGGATGAAGCGGGCCAAGGCCTGTTTCACCAGGGCGCTGCGCGTGGTCCCCAGCAGGCTGGCGACGGTGAGGTTGGCTTGCACGATCAAGCCCTGTTCGCTGACGGTGCAATAGCCTACGGGTGCGAGGTCGTAGAGATCGAAGTAACGCGCCCGCACCTCGTCCAGTGCCGCTTGCGACTCGCGCAATTCCTCGTTTTGCATCTCCAGCTCGATCTGGTGCACGCGCAGTTCGTGCACAAGCTGGCGCGCGGCAGCGGGCGACAGGGCTTCAATGTCGCGCGGCGACAGCGCTTTCGGCAGACGCACTTCGGCCCGCTGGCGTAGCGCCAGCCAGTCGCTTGCCGAGGCGGGTTCGCCGCGCGCCCTCGAAGCAGTGCGCGGTTCAGCGCGCTCTTCCTTGTCGGTCATTGCGTGCCTCCGGCGATCGTCCGTTCCGTGGTGGCGATCCCATACACCTCGCCGCTGTCGTTGACCAAGGCGGTGGAGATGATCGATACCGCGATGACTTGCCCTTGTTTGGTGATGCGTTCGGTGCGGTAAGCGTCGAGGATTTCAGCCTCGCTGAGTCGTCGCAGTGTAGCCAGCGCCTGCTCGCGCAGCGCCGGCGGGATGCGCTCGCGCACGTTCATCAGCAGTGCCTCGGCTTCGCTCCAGCCGTACATCCGCACCGCCCCCGGGTTCCACGCCACAATACGGCCACTCAGATCCTGCACCGTGATGGCATCGTGCGCATCGCGCACCACCACCGCCAGACGCAGCAATTCATTGGCTTTGGCCAAGGCCTCCCGCGTCTGCACCGTCTCGGTGGTCTCAACAAACGAGATCACTGCACCCTCGATCACGTTGTCGAGTGTGCGGTAAGGCAGGATGCGCATCGTGTACCACCTGCCCTCTGCGGTCTGAACGCTCACTTCCTTGATCGCCAGCGTATTCAACACGGCCTGCACGTCCGCCACCAGACAGTCGTAGCCTGCCAGGTTGGAGACGATGTGGCTCACGGGCCGTCCCACGTCGCTCGGTATCAGGTTAATGATCGCGCTGGCGGCGGGAGTGAAGCGCAGAATGCGCAGTTGGTGGTCCACAAAGACGGTGCCGATGCCGGTGCCGGCTAGCAGGTTATTCATGTCGTTGTTGGAGCGCGACAGATCCGCCACCTTGTTTTGCAGCTCGTTATTGACGGTACCGAGTTCCTCGTT
>JANLSI010000624.1:0-3242 GCA_031362345.1 Pseudomonadota bacterium | reverse complement strand
GAAATGCAATGAGAGCAAGACGTTCGAATATCGGTTCCAGACTCAAGGTCGTGGTTGGCCTGGCCTTGGCCGCGATGCTGTCGTCGGCGCAGGCCTTAAAAGTCGACATGTACGCCATCGGCAACTGGAGCGCGGGCAACTGCGCAGCGGGTGACGTCGATACCAATCGTACTTCCTGGCCGGGCATGGCCCAGGCCTGGTATGACGGGATGGGGATCATGGGCGAAACCAAAACCGGCAAATTCGTCGACGGCAATATGACCGTCGCACGCTTCTGCGATCCGTCGTCGAAGGCGGGTTGTCAGGACGCCAGTTATGTCGACTGGCCCGATGCGGCCATCGTCGCCGCCCACGGCTATGACGCAGGTAATGGCTGGGGTGCGTTAATGCGCAATTCTGCGCTCGGTACCTGCAGTCTGGTGATGGGTGCGGGCGCTTCCGGCTCGACCTTCGTCGGTGATAACCGTCTCAAGTTTCTGCATGCCTCGTCCTGTCTGAGCTTGAACGACAACTACTTCAGCAATATGCGCGTGGCGATGAAGAAGCCGGGGACCAGCAAGGGCCTGCATGTCATGACCGGCTTTCACGGCGTCATGTTCATTACGGCCAGCTTCAACGGCAATTACCTGAATACGGCCATCCTCGGTCACGCGGTGCCGGTGTCGACGGCGTGGGTCACCCAGCATTACAAATCTAATCAGTTCTCCTGTGCCGCTTATGACCCGTTCAACTGGTTCGGCACTTGTCAGGACCAGTGCCCGACCGCGATGACGATCGGGGCGTCGGGGTCTGCGGCCCTCAACCGGCTACTCCACGAACGCTACAACAATACTGGCACTTTCGGTTCGCCGGGCGGGCGGAGCTATTACGCATGGATGGGCTACCTGGGTTGCGACCCGGTTGCGCAGGACGGCTTCAATCCCTGAAGTCCGAGCGTCCGAGTTCATCAACTCAGTCATTGAGCGGCCGCGCGAAAGCCGAGCCTTGAGCCGGCGGGTGGCCAACATAAGGAGAAGGTACATGGTCGAAAGAATACGTTCGATAGCGATGGCTGCGGCGCTGATCGCGCTGCCGGCACTGGTCCAGGCCCAGACTGCTGATCCCAAGGAAGTGCTGCATGCCGCAATTGCGGCCAAGCTACGGCCCTTGCTCGGTGACAGCGCGGCGGGTCTGGTAGAGCGTCTGAAGGGTGTCAAGCCCGATGGCGCAATTTCGCGCAGCTTCAACCCGAGTGTGGTCAGCAGGGCGGTGTTTGGTCGTTCGGCGGCCAATGTCGCACCCGACTGCAGCACCACCCAAACGCTAGCCAAGGAGCCTGATCAAAGCAAGTGCATCATCCAGGTCGGTACGCCTGATTCGCCGACGGGTGCCTACTCGATGTTGTCGTTCAGCAAGAACGTCGGCATGGGCGATATCACTTTTCTACGTCGTCGGGCCTTCGACCCGGCCAGTACGGTCTTACCGACGCCGGTCAAACTGACCGACGCGGCGGCCTATGACGGCGCGCTGAAGTTTCTCGCGCTGCTCGGCGTACCGAAATCTGAGATTCCGGTGCCGCCACTTGGCGTGAAGAATCCCTTGCCGGTGCGTAGCCTGCTGGTCGGTTCGGAGCAGGATCCGGGCAAGGACGCCACGCGTATTGCCGTGCAGAAAGTGATCAATTTTCAGCGCGCCTTTGTCGTACCCGGTGGCCTGTTCAAGGACCCGGCGACAGGTATTGATCTGATCCACGTGCTCGCGCCGGGTGAGGCCACCGTCGCTCTCGATGACAGCGGTGTACAGCTGGCCGATCTGCAGGGCTGGTCCGATGCGCAGATGGACTCAAACATCGATCCCGCACTGGCCAAGACCACGTCCGAACTGGTAGACGAGATCACCGACGACCTCTACGCCGAAGGGGTGCGTAAGGCCGGCAGTCTTTCGATCCTGATCGCCCTGCGTCGGGCCTACCCCAATCCGGATGATCCGAATCCGCCGCTCTGCCCGGTGTGTGGCGTGCTGCGTCCGGCCTTGCGGGTGATCATTGCGCAGGTCGGGCCCGGCATCGCTGAATCGTCAGAGCGCAATTTCATCGCACCCGGCGTGGTTCGCGAATACGACCTAGTAGGGCCCCAGGCGGAGCTTCCTACGCGCTGAAGTTCGTGTCAGGTGTGAGTAGAGCGAGTGGGCCGCGCAGGGCGGCTCACTTTTCGGCGTAACTCAGGAGTTCAAAAAAAATGAACAACTCTCGTATCGAAGCAATCATTCGTAAGGTGGCCCTAGTGGCGGCAGTGGGTGTGGCCAGTGCCGCATGTGCGGCGGTTGGCCCGGCGTTGGCGACCAGCAGCAACGGCGGCATGGACAACATCGGCTATGGCGCCGGCGGCAATATTTTTCAGCTCCAGCCGATGTTGTTCGTGCAGGGACTAGGTAATGCCAACGACCCGGGCAGCATCGTCACGCTCAACCCACTACTCGAATATTCGTTTGCGGTGGCGGGCGCCGGCACCAGTCTCATGACCATCGACTATCGCATCACTAACACCAGCACGACCGACAGCTTCAACCAGCTGCATTTTATGCTGTTCGCCAATCCAGACGGCGATGCGGTGAATTTTCTCGATCGCGTGGCCGAGACTTGGGGCGCGCCAGGGGCTGGCGATCCCGATCGTCGGGAAGGCCGCGAATTCGTCGACCCGTCCGATACCTTGATGTCGAAATTTCAGGTCAACAGCAATCTGACCGAAGCCTTCGATGGCTGTCTGTCGAATGCCGGGTGCGATGCTACGGTCGGTCTGCAATGGAATGCAGCCGTGCTGGGGCCTAAGGAAAGCCTGCTGGTGCGTATCGGTTTGTCCGACGACGGCCAGCATCTGTCCTCCCGTTTTCTGGACGTCATCGCGGTGAACACAGCCGATACCACTCTCACTTTGTCCGGCGTTTCTAGCATCACCGCCGTGCCGGTGCCTTTGTCAGGGCTGTTGTTTGGCTCCGGGCTGGTGGCGCTTGGGGCCGGGGTTCGGCGTCGACGCATGCTTGCATAGATCTGTTGATTCCCCCGACGCGTGGGCGTCGGGGGTATTGCTGTTTCGTAATTGAATGTCCGACTGAAGTCGGACCTACAATTCGTGTTGTGGGTCCGACTTCAGTTGGACATTCAGTGCGTTCGGCGAAGCATGCGATACTCCGCAGCCTCAACGGTTCGGATAGGTGCGGTGGGTGGAAACCGTTTTGTATAACGTGCTGGTCTTCCTGATCGCAGC
>JANLSI010000580.1:0-7400 GCA_031362345.1 Pseudomonadota bacterium | reverse complement strand
GTGATCTTTGTCCATGGCGGCTTTCACGGGGGTTGGTGTTGGCGTCGCGTAGCCGAGCCGCTGCGCGCCCAGGGCTGGCGCGTCTACACGCCGAGCTTGACCGGGCTGGCCGATCGCGCCCATCTGCTGCAGCCCGAGCTTGGGCTCGAAACCCACGTGCAGGACATCCTCGGACTTATCGAGGCCGAAGAACTTGAGGACGTGGTGTTATGCGGGCACAGTGCCGCCGGCGCCGTCATTACGGTGGTCGCCGATCGGGTGCCGACACACCTCGCGGGTCTGCTCTATCTCGATGCGTCACTGCCGGCCAACGGCCAGTCCATGCTCGACTTCATGGGTGACAGCCAGGGCATCCCGGCGTTGTTCTACGCTCAGGCCGCCGAGCACGGTGAAGGCTGGCGCGTGCCGGCGGGTCTACCCTTCGACGCCGCCGGTTTCGGGGTCGACGATGGGGCCGACGCGGCCTGGGTCAATCGCCGCCTAAGCGCCCATCCCCTCGCGGCCTTTACTGATCCGGTGGTCTTGAGCGGCGCCGGCGAAGCTGTCGCACGCCGCACTTACATCCGTTGCGAGCGCTTTCAAATTGCTCACGGCGAACCCTTGATCGCACGACTGGAACAGGACCCGCGCTGGCATACCGAGCGTTGGGATTGCGGCCATAGTCCACAGATCACGGCACCGGCGCGTGTGATCGACGCGGTGAAGAACATGCGCCAGGCGCCATCGGCAAGCTTGAGAACTCCGTCATGACTGAGATCACGCCCTTCGATCCCCGCCAGCACCGCCTCTGCGATCCGCGTTGGTTCGAGGATTTCTTCCTGGGGGAGAAATTCAATCTGCCTTCACGCACCATGACCGATGCGCTATTCGCTGCCTTCCAGCTTGCCAGCGGCGACAACCATCCGGTGCACTACGACGTCGAATTCTGTCGCGCGCGCGGCATGCCCCACATGCTCGCCCACGGCTTCCAGGTGCTGGCCCAGACCTGCGGCGGCGCCGGCCTGTTCGCACATTACGTCGAAGATTCGCTGAAGGGCTTCATCGAACAGAGCAGCCGCTTCCTCGGCATGGTCTTCGTCGGCGATACGCTCTATGTCACGCTCGAAACGGTGGAACTGATAGCGGGCCGAAGCACCGGCGTACTGAGCTTGAAATCAACCGTCCATAACCAGCGCAGTGAACTGGTCATGGAAGGGTTGCAGAAGTATCTGCTGCGCAAACGGCCCACCGCAGCAAGCGCAATCTAGCGACCCGCGCGCAAGGGCCGGAAGAACTGCACTATCTCCTCCGCCAGCGCGGCGGGCTGTTCCATGGCGGCGAAATGTCCGCCTTTGGGCATAACGGTCCAGCGCCGGATGTCGGTATACATCTTTTCCGCCAAGCTGCGCGGCGGGCTCAGGATCTCGCGCGGAAACGCTGCATAGCCGGTCGGCACCTTGACACCGCCGTCCGGGATCGGCCACGGCCCATGCATGCGCGCGTAATAGGGCCAGAACGATGAACCGATGGCGCCGGTGAACCAGTAGAGACTGATATTGGCGAGCAGGTGATCTTTGCTGAAAGCACGCTCGACATCACCACCGCAATCGCTCCAGGCACGGAACTTATCCACGATCCAGGCGGCCAGTCCGGCCGGTGAATCGCTGAGTCCGAAGGCCAGCGTCTGCGGTCGCGTGCCCTGGATCCACTGATAACCCGTGCCGTCCTTAAGCCAGCTTGCGAGTTCGTCGAGGAACTGTTGTTCCTCAGCGCTCGGATCGGCCAGCGTCTTCGCATCCCGTCGCACCGCCAGCAGGTTGACGTGGATGCCGAGCAGTTTGTCGGCATGCACCGCGCCCAAGCGCGAGGTGATGAAGGCGCCCCAGTCACCGCCTTGAGCCGCGAAGCGTTGATAGCCGAGCACGCCGGTCATGAGATCGGCGAAGCAATCGGCAATCATTTCCAAACTGAAACGTGGCTGACCCGGTGCGAAGGACAAGCCGTAGCCCGGCAATGACGGCGCGATCACCGTAAAGGCATCGGCCGGGTCGCCACCGAAACGGGCCGGATCGGTGAGGCGTGGAATGATGTCGAGGAATTCGAACACCGAACCGGGCCAGCCATGGGACAACAGCAAGGGATAAGGTTTGGGCCCCTTGCCTTCGACGTGCAGAAAATGCACATCGATGCCGTGCAAGGGCACTTTGAATTGAGGAAAGGCGTTAAGGCGCGCTTCCTGCGCACGCCAGTCGAAATGCGTCTGCCAGTAGGCTAGGAGTTGACGTAAGTAGGCGAGGTCGGTGCCATAAGCCCACGGCTCACCGGGGGTTTGATCCGGAAAGCGCGTGCGCTGCAGGCGCGTGCGCAGATCGTCGATCGCTTCGTCGGGAATGTGGAGATGAAAGGCTTGGGCTGCGACGGTCACGGGCACGACCTCTTCGGGATGGCGGGGAAGGCATTGTCGGCGCTGGCCACAGGTCACGTCCAACGCCGCGCTCCACCACCCTAGTGCGCCGACGGATGTCCATGTCCCCAGTCGCTTAGCCGCGAGTAGCTGCGCACTTGCCAGTCGTCCTGATCGATGATGCGTCCACCCGCACCGATCTCCAGCCCGAAGCCACCCGGTGTGACGGCGTAGAACGAGAACATGCCGTCGTTCGGATGATGGCCGAGCTCCATCATGAGCGGCACACCGGCGGCCAGACAGCGCTCGCGCGCGAGGCCGACATCGTTGATATCCGCGACTTCGACCATCAGATGATGCACGCGCTTCGGCAGCGGCGCGCAGGCGAAAGCCACCGAGTGATGACGGCCAGTCGCGGCGTGCAGGAAAGTCGCATCGAGGATCGGCCCGCCGGGGGTGATTTCGCCACGGATGTAATCGCTCAGATGCAGACCCAACACCTCGCGGTAGAAGTGTCCAGTCGCTGCCTGGTCGGCGGCGATGGCGACGAAGTGGCCGGCACCCAGCTGGCCGGCGACGAATTCGCTCATCAACACCGCCGAGCGGAAGGGTTGGTCCATCGGTGCCATGGCTGGCCCGTAGTAGAGCTCGTGAGCGATGCCATTCGGGTCTGTGACCCACACCAGGCGCTCGACCTGGCGTGCGGCACACAGGGCGGCACTGCCCGCCGTCGGTGCCAAGCCATGGGCTTCGAGCTGGGCAATAGCCGCTTCGAGCGCGGTCGCATCATCGAAGGCCCAGCCCACTGCCTGCAGATCGTCCTGCGCGCCGGCGGTGATCACCATGCGTTGTGCCTGCGCGTCCAGACGCAATACCAGGTCGGCGCCGTGCGGCACCGCCTGCATGCCGACGATCTCGACGGCAAAGTGCCGCCAGGCCGCCAGATCCGTAGCGGTGACGATGAAATAGCCGAGGCTGGCAGGGGTGCTGAGTGTGGTTGTCATGGGGGTACTCCCGAACAGGCGCGACTCAACGCCCGCCATAGCGGCGCTGCAGGCCGCGGTTGTGCTTCGATGCCAGGCGTTGCCAGGCGATGGTGTAGCCGTCGGTGCGGCACATGATCTGACGCGAGCCATAGGCATGCTCGGGGTCGGCATTGAAGGCCTGCATGCCGTTGTTCAGTTCGACATCGTAGCGGTTGAAATTTTCATAGCCTAGTGCGACCCATTTGGTCTCGACCTCGGCACGAAAGGCCAGCTGTTCGTGCGGGTCAGTGGTCCATTTGCCCCAGCAGATAAAATAGCGATGGGTATGCTCATCGATCGGCACCCACCATTCGAAATGGGACATGCCGGGGATCGGCCACGGATCGACGTTCAGTACGCCGGGCAGCCACAGCGAGCCGGACACCGCGCCAAAGGCCTGGGCGGCGTGTCCGTCGGGACCATCCGGGGTGAACATCGAACGCATACGCCCGGTCTCGCCATCACATTCGAAAACATGCTCGTAGACCGGCTCGGTCTCGGACAAACGATCCGTGAGCCCTTTCGGCCCGGTCCCTTCGAACAGTTCGATTTCTGCGAAAGTGTCACCGTCTTTCAGCCGCGTGGCAAACGGAAAGGCGATGCCGAAATGCCGCATGAGGCCGTTGTCTTTATGCAGAAAGATATGGTTCGGGTCGAAACCTGAATCCGCCGCGACCCGCCAGTTGCAGGCGCAGTCGACGTTGATCGCCGCGACCACAAACAGACCCGCATCAAGGAAGCGTGGCGGCACGTCATCGGCCAATGGCGGCGTTGGCACTAGGTCGCCGATAAATACGAACACCAGGCCGTTGCGCTCTTCGACCGGATAGGCGTGCACGCCGGCCTTGCCGATCAACGGGCTGTGGGGATCGCTGGGAATAGTGACCAGCGCGCCGGTCCGCAGATTGTAGGTAAAGGCATGCACCGGGCAGGTGATGGTGTTGCGCGTATAGCACTCAATGCGCTCCGAGAAGCGATAGCCGCGGTGGATGCAGGCATTGCGAATCGCGAACACTTGGCCATCGATACGCTTGAAGAGAATGTCTTCACCGAGCACGGTGAGGGTCTTGAACTCGTCCTCACCGATGTCACGACTACGCATGGCCGGGTACCAGTGATTGCGAAAGCCGAGTGCGGCGTCTCGATAACGGCCGGGGGCGGTCTGTGTCTCACTCATGCTGACGTCTCCTTCAGACCCGGCCTTGCGTTAGAAAGCGTGCCACCACGCCGTTGAACTCGGCTGGTGCTTCGTACTGCGGCCAGTGGCAGCAATCGGCTTTCATCACGTAGAGCTGCGAGCCTGCCACGCGCGCCGAGCTGCGGCGCGCGGTCTCGACGTCATGCACCGGATTGTCGGTCGTCCACAGAAACAAAGTCTCGGCCTGAATCTTCTCTAGCGGGATGAGGAAGTCGTCATGCATGGGAATCATGGCGAGCACCCGTGGCGCGACGTCTTTCATCATCGGCTGGGAATAGAAACGCAACCGCGTATTGACCAGCTCCTCGCTGATCATGTGGTGGTTGTTGGGGTGGAACAGCCACTTCATACGATTCAGAATGCTGTCAAAGGTCGGCGGGCCCTGGCTCGCGGCCTTGTGACTGAGATCGATCAGCTCCTGCAGATCCTGCCGGCCCTTGTCGCCGATGATGGGCAAGCCAGCCGAGGTATTCAGGATCAGTCGCTGCACGCGCGTCGGATGCTGGGTGGCAAACAAACCCGCCACCCATCCGCCCAGGGATTCGCCACACAGATGCGCGCGCGTCAGGCCCAACGTGTCCATGACTTCGCCCTGCTGCTGCACCAGCAGGGTCGGCGAGTAATCGACGAGCGGTTTAGCCGACAAACCATGACCGATGAAGTCGTAGGCGATGGTGTGGAAGTGCGCGGATAGCGCCACGATGTTCTTCGCATAGGCTTCCATGTGGCCACCGATGCCATGCATGAAGATGACGGTCTCCGCGTGTTCCATGCCGGCTTCGGCAATGCGGGTTGCACCGAAGGATTTGGTGGTCACGGTGCGCACTGTCGCGCCGATCATATCCAGCCATAAACTCATGATGAACTCTCTCTGCTTTGTGGCCGGCACAATGGCCGGCGGTGGGTGCAATGCTCGACGTTCCGCAATGCTTGCTGCGCCATCCGCGTCCCCTGCCCGGCACGCTTGCGCCGCGAGTCGAATAATTTAAACTGACGCGAATGTCTGACATTAATTTCAGCTTGTCAACACTGCGGCGCGGCACGGGAGACCCGGTATGAAGAGTCAGGCGTCCGACCCGCAAGAGAGCCTGCGTAAGGCTGCGGATATCGCTGCAGACGAAATCCGTCGCCAGATCCACGAGGGCTTTCTGGCCCCTGGACAGCGCCTGATCGAATCCGAGCTGATGAGCCAGATAGCGGTCGGTCGCAGTACCTTGCGCGAAGCGTATCTGAAGCTTGCCACCGAGGGCCTGGTCGAATTGCAGCACCAGCGCGGTGCCTGCGTACGACGCATGACGCGCGCCGATCTGGCCGAGCTGTTTCAGATGCGCGAATGCCTGGAAGGCTTTGCCGCTGGCCTCGCCGCAACGCGAGTCAAGCACGGCAGCAAGCGCGCTTGGCTGCGTGAAGCCCGCGCCGTGTGGCTCGCCAAGGACGTACTGGACAACGAACTGTCCCACATGGAAAACAATGTGCCGCTGCATGACGGCATCGTCGCCATGGCCGGCAATACACGGTTGGCGGCCAGCCTGAAGTTAATGGAATTACCCGGCTATCGCTTGCAGTTTCTGCGCCTGCTCGACCGCGAACAGCGCGTCATCTCAGCCCGCCAGCACCTAGGCATCATCGACGCTATCGTGGCGGGCAAGGCCGCCCAGGCGGAGAAATTAATGCGTGCCCATGTGCGGCGAGCGGGCGAACTGGCGCAACTGATCCCGGGGCTGGCCTAGCAACCGCAGCTTCCCACGCGATAGAAATGTGCACGCGTATTGCCGTCTTGCTCAGCAAGTATGACTATTGGCGCCGAGGAAACACTGCGCCAAGGAAGGACCATGAGAACTGCATACGCCTGTCTACTGTCCGCTCTGTCGCTGTTTGCTGTCGCCGATAGCGCCCACGCGGCTTTCCCTGCGCTTGAGAGTGACGGTAACTTCAATACCGGCGTAGGCACGCTGGTTTTGCAATTCGTCAGCGGCCAGTTCAACACCGGGGTCGGCTATCAAGCGCTCAATGCCAATACCTTCGGCGAATCCAATACCGGCCTGGGGGCCGAGACCCTGCTGAGCAATACCACGGGCAACGGCAACACCGCTGCGGGCGATCGCGCACTGCGTTCCAATCTGACCGGCACGGAGAATACCGCCACCGGTGCCGGCGCGCTGTTTGCCAATACGGCCGGCGTACAAAACACCGCGACCGGTTGGGGCGCGCTGTCGAGTAATGGAACGGGCTCGTTCAACACCGCGAGTGGCTATCAGTCGCTCACATTCAACATCAGTGGCCAAGCCAACACCGCCACCGGTTGGGGCGCGCTGGCCCAGAATACGAATGGCTCTAACAACACCGCCGGCGGTACCTATGCACTGGTTGTCAATACCTCCGGTAATCAGAACACGGGCTTCGGTTGGGGAGTGCTGTCGGCAAACACCGTCGGCAGCTACAACACCTCACTGGGCGGTGAGTCGCTGTTCCTGAATATCTCGGGAGAAAAAAATACAGCCGTAGGGAACAATGCCTTGCATGCTAATACGGCGGGCAGTCGCAATATCGCGCTGGGTGCCGACGCCGGATCGCTGCTGACTACCGGCAGCTACAACATCGACATCGGTCACGTCGGTGTGGCCAAGGAAACCAAGACCATCCGCATCGGCAAGCAGGGTACGCAACTGAAAGCGTATATCGCCGGCGTGCGCGGAGTGACCGTCACCGGCGGCGCGGCGGTCATGGTCAGCAAGACCGGTCAACTGGGCGTACAAACTTCATCGCGACGCTACAAGGAAGACATTCAACCGAT
>JANLSI010000567.1:0-8635 GCA_031362345.1 Pseudomonadota bacterium | reverse complement strand
GTAACCGCTCAGGCGCCGGCTGGACGCGTCGGCGTACGCGTCCAGCCCATCAACGCTCTGCCAAGCCTGCGGCCGGGTTTAAGCGCTGGCTGGCCGCAACATGAGCATTTGGCAATGTTCGCACGCATAGTGAGCCCGATTGTGGACAAGCGCTGTGGGCCCTGACTAGAGTAGGAGCAGCTTCGCCGACCCGGCCCGCATCCCTCCTACGCAGGAAATACCGTAGTGCGTCTGCTCGTTGTCGACGACGACCCCACGCTCGTAAGCTTCATCAGCAAGGGCCTCAAGCAAGCCGGCTTCATTGTCGCGCACGCCCCTGACGGTCATGCCGGCCTGCAGGCGGCGCTTGGCGAACGCTACGACGCCGCAATTATCGACATCATGTTACCGGGGATGGACGGCCTGGCGCTGATCGCCGAACTGCGGCGGCGGCGCATTCAACTGCCGGTCATCGTCCTCAGCGCCAAGCGCTCGCTCGACGAGCGCATACGCGGCCTGCAGGCCGGCGGTGACGACTACCTCACGAAGCCCTTCGCGTTTTCAGAATTGCTGGCCCGCATCCAGGCTTTGATAAGGCGTGCCACTAACTCGCCGGAACCCACCAGCATTTCCGTCGCCGATCTGCATATCGACCTGCTCACCCGTGAGGTGCTGCGCGGTGCTCGCCGCATTGACCTGCAACCACGGGAATTCAGCGTGCTGGAGTATCTGGCGCGAAATGCCGGACGGGTGGTTTCAAAAACCATGATCATGGAACGCGTGTGGGACTATAACTTCGACCCGCAGACCAATGTCGTGGAGTCACGGATCTGCCGGCTGCGCGACAAGATCGATCGGGATTCGGCCAAACCGCTGATCCACACCGTGCGCGGACTGGGTTATGTCCTCAAAGACCGATCCTGAACGCAAAGCCACCCTCGCTCTGCGTCTGACCTTATGGTACGCCGCCGCCTTTGCGGTCTCCTCGGCGCTCGCCTTGGCCTTGGTTTATGCGCTGGTGGTGGCCGCAGTCGCGGCGCGTACGGATGCGGATCTGCGTGAGGACATCGAGGAATTTGCCGGCCTCTACCGCGATGAAGGGATCGATCGCGTGACACGGGAGATGGCACTCGATACCCGTGCCGAGCAAGCTGCTTCGCTGTATTTCAGAATCTGGTCGCGCGATGGCAAGTTACTCACGGCGACACCATTGGGTGGGTGGCCCGGACTCGCACCGCTACCGTCGGCGGTGTTGCAGCCGGTGCTCGACGAAGGGCTTGTAGTACTCGATACGCCGCTCGTGCCCACCCGTCAGGACCGGCTACGTACCGTCATCGGCGAGCTTGGGCCCGGGCTCGTCATCGAAATAGGACAGTCGCTCGAAGACGATCAGGAATTCATCGCGAAGATCATGCACGGCTTTATCGTCACGCTCGTGGCAGTGCTCGCGCTCGGCGGACCGATCGGCTGGTTCATGGCCAATCGCGCGCTACGCGGCGTGCGGGATGTGACAAACACCGCGCGCGAAATTGCCGCAGGCGCGCTCGATCGGCGCGTGCCCGTGGCGGGACATGGCGACGAAATAGACCAACTGGCGCGCATGTTCAATGCCATGCTCGATAAGATTCAAGTACTGATAGTCGGAATGCGGGACATCGCCGACAACCTCGCCCACGATCTTCGCAGCCCACTGACACGGATGCGTGCGGCGGCGGAAATGAGCTTAAGTTCCGAACGCAGTGGCGACGCACGCGAGACATTGGCGGTGGGGACGATCGAAGAGTGTGATCGTCTGCTCAGTATGATCAATACCACGCTCGACATCGCGGAGGCAGATTCGGGCGCTGCTCCGCTCGACGTCACGCCCGTCAATCTGCACGACATTATCCTTGATGCTTGCGAATTGTTTCACACCATCGCCGAGGATCGCGGCATCTCAATGACCGTCGAAGTGTCCGCACAGCTTGGCGTCGTGGGTGATCGCCAGCGGCTGCAACGGGTGGTGGCCAACCTGTTGGATAACGCGCTCAAATATTCCACCGCTGGCGGCCGGGTCAGGCTGGCGGCCGGAGACAACGGCACCCATGTATGGCTGACGGTAGAAGATTGCGGGATCGGCATTGCGTGCGACGATCTACCGCACATCTTTCAGCGTTTCTATCGCTGCGAGCACAGCCGCTCACAGACCGGCAGCGGCCTTGGGCTGAGTCTGGCATTGGCCTTCGTGCGCGCTCACGGCGGAGACATCACCGTCACCAGTGCCGAAGGCGTGGGCAGCACGTTCTGTGTCGTGCTACCGCCCAGCTTGAGGCGTCTGACACCCGCGACCATGTCGCCTGAGCCGCGCGCAAGCTGGCACGCGGTGGCCGTGAGCCCACCTATTTCGGAATAAATGCTAGACATCGGCGAATGCTCATATAGCACCCACGTCGCATCGGGAGTCTTCAGCACGACGCGTGCGGCTCAGGCAAGCTCGATTTCCCAGCGGTTCTCCCCATCACGCAATAAGGCGCGCACGGCGGCCATCGTTACCGCGATACCCGCTTTGCGATAGGGATTGCTCAAGGCGCGACCGTGGAGTTCAACGCCATTCAATTGCACGCGCTTTATCCCATAACCCTGTGCTCCAACCCGATAGCGGAAGCGTGACACCCGGTCTGCGATCGGAAAGTTCACGGCCAGGCCATCAAGTGTCATGGGCATGACCGGGTCGATATGCAGCTCCTCACCGGCGAACCGCAGACCGAACAGGCTGCGTAGCAGAATAGCGATAGCCAGCCCTGGTCCGCTGGAATACACCCGCCAGCCGCCATCGAAACCGATCTCACCGCGCGCCACCCGGCCATAGTCGTCATAGGCCGCGTAGCGGTCAGGAAAAGCCGCGTCGGAACTCGAGTAGTAACAGTTCGAGGGGCGCAGTGTGGCACCGGGCAGGCGGGTCTCTAATCCCACTGGGTTGACGAGATTGAGAGCGGCGAAGAACGCCACCGGGCGACCGGCATAGGCCAGCGCCTCGGCGTAGCGCAGATGGGCATGGGTATACATGAGTCCGATCTCGCGGCCGAAGAAGGCCGCGCTCTCGGCGCGCTGGAACAGCGTCATAGTGCCGCCGTGATAGCGCATCGGCTGGTCGAACAGGCGTGCGCCATCGGGCCCGAGCAGATGACGTTCGATCAGATCAAAATGATGGGCGACCTGCGGCGGCGTAAGGATGCCGCTCAGGATGCCATGGGTGATCGGCAGCAGGCTGTAATGCAGACCGGTGCGTTGATCGCGCGGATGCAATAGATAGTCGTGTTCGCCGTCGGCGCGTGCATGCATATAGCCCGCTATCACGTCGTCGATCACGAGCAGACGTTGGAAGTCGGCGGCGACACGGGTCGCCATGGCACGCAGTTTGGCAGCCTCGTCCGCGCGTGTGCCGGTCGCGAGGGCGGCGGCCAAGGTGCTCAACATCTGATAGTGCAAAGTCACGGTCCACGCACTGCACAATTCCTCGCGCAAGCGCGGATCGGCCGGCTGCATGGAATCGTTCCAGTCGCCATGCCCATAGGACACCAGCGCAGTAGCGGGCAGGCATTGCGCTGCTATCACCGCCAGCGCGCGTTCGACGTGTTGCCATAAGGTCGGCACGCTCGCGCCATCGCGCGCGCTGTCTTGATGAAAGGGCAGTTGCACGTCGAGGAACGCGAGGTCAGCACTTGCTTCGAGATAACGGGCGAGCGCCATCAAGGGCCAGAAGATGATGTCGCCATGGCTGTCGCCGGCGCGGATCTCCCGCTCGCGGTCAAAGAACGTGAACCATTGCGGCCAATCGCCGTGGGTGTTCTGCGCCCCGAAAACCCGCAACAGCAGATCCCGTGCCGGTGCCAGCTGGCCCAAGGCCAGCAGCATTTCCAGCGGTCCCTGACAGATATCGCGCGAACCCCAGCCGCCGCCAGTGAATTGTTCCAGACCACGCGGCGCGAGGTAGTGCACCAGGGCATTGTCGGCAAACCACGGCAGGATGGCCGACCACTGCGCGATCTCGCACCGATGGGCACTGCCTGCCGGTACTTCGAGGGCGAAGGCGCTGGCCAAGCCGACGGTTGTGCCGAGCAAGGGCGCGCTGATCGCCGCTGCGTCGAACAGTTCGCCGCTGATCTGGAAACGCGCGTCGGTCAGCGGCGCGGTGCGCAGACAGACATAGGGCGTGCCGTGGGCGCAGCCGTCGTCGAACAGCAGTTCGTCGCCACCACCGGTTTCGATCACGGTGCCAGGCAGGGCGCGCAAGCGAAAGCCGCGCTGGCCGAAACGTGCGCCGAGCGCCGTGCCGGGGTGGGCGCGCAGAACGATATCCTGACCGTCGTGACTGAAATCCACGGGCCCGGCATCGGCACCATCGTCGTCGTCGAGCGCGATGTGGTGCGTGAGTAGCAGACGACTGGCCGGCCCGCGCAGGATGCGGATTTCGAGTTCGATGCGATGGCTGTCTTCGACGGCGCGGGTGATGACGTCTAAGTCCAGCGTCGCGTCGTGGTAGCACCAGCGACATTCATGGGGCGTGACGACCCATGCCGACGGCTGATCGAGCAAGCGCCATGCGCCGTCCTGTTCGACAAAGATACGCTGACCTAAGGCACGGAACTGGCTGAGATGGCCGCGATTGGATGACAGCAGGCGATTGATACCGACATGGCCCTGGGTCAAAAGTGAATTAAAGATGCCGCCCATCCAGACGGTGGTGGTGAGCGCGCCTTCGTCCGGTACCAGAGCCAGGCCGGTGCGCAGGATCTGGGCGTGGGCGCGCTGCACTTCTTGTTCCTTGCGGCGGCTGACGCCATGAACGTCACCGCCATGGAAGCTGGCGATGATCTCGGCGCCGCGCTGCTCTTCAACAAGCGACGGGCCATAGTCGCTGGTGAATTCCGTCAATGGGCGTGACGCGGCCATGAACAGCGGCGCACTGGTGAACAAGCTGGTAGGCAAGGCGCGCGTGGCCGGTGGCGAGGTACTGGTGACCTCGGCTTGCGCCGCCTCGCACTGCTGCAGCGCTATCAGACGCTCCAGATCCCACGCCGAAGTGGCCTGCGGATGATGGGCTTCGAAGCAGGCGACAAAGCCGCGCTCGGCACGCTGTCCCGCTGCCAGTGTCAGCGGCGCGTCCTGCAGACAGGCCAATGCGTGTTCGTGTTGCAGACGCATGCCGGGCAGACCGTCGGTCAGTGCCATGGGCATCTCGCCCGTGCGGCTTGCGAGGCCATGGAATTGCAGCGCATCGGTGGCGTAGCTCACGGCGCGATGCAAGGACGCGACCAGACACCAGGGATGGCGTCCGCCCATAGTCAAGTTCTGACGCACGGCCAGCACGCGGCCGTGCTGGCGGTCGAACAGCGGCGTGTGATCGAGGTATTGGCTGGCGAAGAATTCGCTGGTGCGGATGAAGGTGTAGTGGGCGAGGCCGAAGTCCTGGGTGTAAATCACATCGACCGTCAGCGTTGTACTGCTTTCGTTGCTGAGCGTGAGATGCCAGAACCAGCTCGGCGTATCGGCAGCAAGACGCAAGCTCAAGCGATAGCTAAGTCCCTGCCATTGCCCGCGCAGCGCAAAGCCGGCGGCGTTGTCTTCGATGCGCGAGACACTGCGGGGCCCGAGCAGGGCGGTGGCCGCTGGCTGACCGCCGAGTCTACGCAGATAGATATTGGCCGGACCGCCTTCCATCGCGTTGCCGCGAAAGAGATTGAGCATGATGTCTTCGTGATCGATGCGCGCCACGGACCCGTTGGCATTGAGCGTGACACGGAGTCCGGCGGCGTTTTCCACTACGCGGCTTGTCATCGGCGAGCTTCTCCACAGACAAAAATGATGTGCGCTGGCAGCGCGTGGCAACGGCATTGCGTGGCGTCGAAGTCGTGGTGCGGCTGACCGTTGACGGTGACGGCACGCAGGGCGCCCGCCAGGGGTGGCGCGAGTACCAGACCGCCGCGCGGCAAGCGCGGGCCTGCGGCGATGTGCATCTCGACGGTGTCGGCGCGCGGGCGATGCAGGTGATAACTCACGCGTCCGTAATGGGTCGCGAGTTCTTGTACTTGCACACCGGCCGCCTCGTCCAGCCACGCCGCTGCGACACCCGCCGCCAAGACCAGGCTGGCATCGGCACGACGCTCAAAGGCGAAGGCGGCAAGCAGGGCATGGATGTATTCCGCACCGATCCAACTGTGAGGCAGGTCGCCGAGGAAGGCCGGCGTGTCTACCTCGCGCCAGGATTGTTCTGGCCACTGCCGCCATGCCGCTGGCCGGCAGTCGGCGAGCAAGTCATCCAACACCTGCAAGGCATCAGCGCGGCGACCGAGTCGGATCAGCGCGCCGACGATGCGCACTTCATAGGCGCTGTAATTACTCCAGTCCAGGCTATTGGCGCGCGCGGCGCGGATCGCAAGATAACGATCGAAGGTGAGGTCGAGGGCGGCGCGTGGCAGGCCGGCGCCATCGTCGGCAACGGTCAAGGCGATGGCGGTAGCGGTTGCATCGAAATCACCCAGTTCGACCGATCCCGGCAGGAAATCAATGCCGTGCGCTTGCATGGTGAGGGCGAGCGAGGCGTGCAGGTCGTGCTCGAATTCTTCAGCCAGGGCGGCGAGCCGCCGCGCTTCGTCGTGCGCAGCCACTTGGCTGGCGAGCCACGCTGCATCGTGCAGACCGCGCAAGGCCCAGAAGTCGTCCCAGTAGGCGTGCACCGGTTGCGCCATATAGCCTTCGTGGCTCATGGATTCCGGCAGTAGGCCGTAACGAGCGGCGAGCGGAGCGCTGCGATATTCGTGGCTGGTGCGTAAGCTGCGCAAGTGTTCGAAACGCGCCAGCACAGCTTGCACATGCGGCCATTGGCGAGCGAGGAATTCGTTATCGGGCGCCAGGCGTTGGGCTTCGGCGACGCCGTGAATGTACTCACCATAGGCGTCAAATTCCGGCAACCACTCGGGGCCGGTGTCGTCGACGCAATCGGGCAGCTCGCCATCGTCGCGTTGAAAAGCACGATACCAGTCGAGGAAATCCTTCAGCGGCGCTACCCGCCCGAGGCGCGCCAATGCCGTGCCCATACCCACGGCATCGCGCAGATAGGCGCGTGTGTAGCGTCGCGGGCCAGGTTGCAGTCGTGGCCCATCGCGGTTGACAAGAATATGCGCGGCGGCGGTCTGTAGCGTAAGCAGCGGACCGTGGACGCGGGTCGGCAGTTGGATGGGGCAGGGGCCGAGAATTGAGCGCCAGTCCGCCGCAGCTTGTGCATGGTTGTCGATGCGCGCGGTGAGCGCGGTTGGATTCGCAGCTGTCTTGGTGGTCTGGGCCGGCACGTGGCAATGAATCACCGTGCTGCCACCGGCTTCGAGCGCGCGCTTGAAAGCCAGTGCGCCGCTGGCCAGTCCGTCGCCGTCCTCGACGTCATGGGCGGCCGGCAGGTGGCCTTCACGCAGGAGTTCGATGATATCGCCGGCGCCAAAGGCCAATGCGCCGAATGCATCGGCCTGATCCGGCAACAAAAGCCGGCGCGTGTCATTGATGCGAACTTCACCTTGATCGCCGGCAATACGGTGCAGGACCGCAAGCCCGCCACGGCCCTGCCAGATCTGCCAGGCGGGTGTGACCAGATAGGGACGCACCACCAGGTAGAGTGTCAGGTCCGCCGGCTGCGCGCCGCAATTGCGCAGGCGATAGGCGATATCCAGCATTGCTTCATCACCGGCACCGGTCATGACCGGCGTGATTTCGAGTTCAAACTCGGCCGTGCGCCAGTGCACGCTGGGCAAGGGTAGGTAGTCGTCGCGCAAGCACGCTGTAAGGGCCACATCGGCCCACGTGTAGAAGCGGGTGCCGATGCGCACGAAAGCTTCAATCGCGAAATCGCCATGATCGACTTCGATGAGCCCTTCGGTATTGATCAGTGCCACACCGGAACCGGCGGCTGCGGCGATCACCGTCCAATAGCTCTGCTGCTCGCGCAAGGGTTTCGGAAACTGGCCCGTGGGCGCGGCTAGCGCCAATGAGGTCACGCCGTCGTGCAGGGTGGGCGCGTAAAACCAGGGTTCGAGGCCGAGATGAAGCAGGGCGCAACCCCGCGGGCCGGCGCTGATGCGCAAGCGCAAACCGTAGGCACGGGTATCGGGCAGGAGCACGGTGCTGCGTAAGGCGGGCGTGCCGGCGGTGCTGTGCACGCACCGCCAGGCGCCATCCCGCCCGGCCACGTCGAGTTCGAAAGCGAGCGGGGTGAAGTCACTATCCCAGGCGATATGCAGTGCGCTGAAGGCGCGTTCACGCTCGAATGCGAGGGACAAGCATTGCGCCCCGTCAGCGCTGCTGCGCCAGGCTTGGCCATCGTCCACCAGGATCTGTGCCGGCGCATGACCCGGCAGGGCGCTGGAGGCCGTCACGCGCGGTGTGTCGCGATAAGTTTCGTCGATTAAACGCAGATCGTTCAGCCACAGTGTGCCCGCACCACTGCCGACGACCGCAATCTCAAGCGCATCACAGTGGGCCAGGCGCCGCGACCGTCGCGCGCCCCAGGCGTAGCCAATCTCACGCGCCGCGATGCGCCAGCGCGTCCACCCATCGTGCAAAGAAAATTGCTCTTCGCGTAGCCGCCAGACATTGCCCAGTGCCGTGTCTATTAATTTGAATTCGACGA
>JANLSI010000549.1:0-4747 GCA_031362345.1 Pseudomonadota bacterium | reverse complement strand
AAATGACGCCGGCGCCGACCATGCCTCGGTACTGCACGAACTCGGCTTGTCGGAGCAGGGTCGCGAGTCTGCTACGCGAGCAGGTCCTAAGCAAACGATAACAGCGAGACAGTCAAGGACAACCCATGAGCAATGGCACTTTACGCATCGAACGGGACGGTCCGCTAGGCTATGTCGTGCTCGACAATCAGGCGCGGCGCAATGCCATCAGCGCCGCCATGTGGCGCGCCTTGCCGAGCGCGCTCGCTGAACTGGGTGCCGACCCGGCGGTGCGGTGTATTGTCTTGCGCGGTGCGGGTGAAGTGGCCTTCGCCGCCGGCGCCGATATCTCGGAGTTCGAAAGCAATCGCGCCAGCGAGGACGCGGTGCGCAGCTATGAGGCCGCCACCGCGGCGGCACACCACGCGCTTGAGAACACTTTGAAGCCCGTCATCGCGCAGATTCAAGGCTTCTGCATCGGCGGTGGCCTGGCGGTGGCCTTGAGTTGCGATCTGCGCTATTGCGCCGACGACAGCCAGTTCGCCATCCCGGCTGCGCGTCTGGGCCTTGGCTACGGCATGCACGGGCATCGCCGTCTGGTCGCCACGGTGGGCCACGCCGCCGCGCGCGAGATCATGTTCAGCGCGCGGCGTTACGACGCAGTGGCGGCGTACGAACTCGGCTTGGTGAATCGGGTGTTACCCGTAGCAGAACTCGATGCCTATGTCCGTGGACTCGCTAGCGAACTCGCCGCCAACGCACCGTTTACCCAGGCGGCCTCTAAGGCCGCCATCAATGCGACGCTTGCTGAGCACGGTGATTTCAAGCAATGCGAGGCGCTGATCGCGCGCTGCATGCTCAGCGCCGATTATCGCGAAGGGCGCACGGCATTTATGGAAAAGCGAAAACCGAAGTTCGAAGGGCGTTGAGCCTGGCGCCTCAGAACTTCGGCGCTTCCCACCACGGAAAGAAATCCTGCAGGTCGCGACTGACTTTGCCGTGGAACTTCGGCGCGCGCTTGTCGAGAAAAGAACTTACGCCTTCCTTCGCATCGGCGGTTTGGCCCAGCGCGTAGATGCCACGTGAGTCGATGCGATGGGCGGCCATCGGATGATCCTCGCTCAGCATGCGCCACATCATGTGGCGGATGAGGGTGACCGAGATGGCCGAGGTGTTTTCGACTATTTCCGTAGCGATCGCCAGCGCACGCGGCAAGAGATCTTCCGGCGCCAGCACTTCCTTCACCAAGCGACCCTGCAAGGCTTCAGCGGCTGGGAATACGCGACCCGAATAGGACCATTCCAAGGCCTGCGACACGCCGACAATGCGCGGCAGGAACCAGCTTGAGCAGGCTTCCGGCACGATGCCACGGCGGGCGAACACGAAACCGAAACGGGCGTTGCTGGAGGCGAGGCGAATATCCATCGGCAAAGTCATGGTCACGCCCACGCCGACCGCCGGGCCGTTGATGGCGGCGATCACCGGCTTGCGCGATTCATAGATGCGCAAGGTCAGCAGACCGCCGCCGTCGCGATGGGTGTCGGCCGTGCGCTCGCCACGGGCGGCGTGATCAAAGCTGCCCGCACCGGCGGAGAGGTCGGCACCCGCACAGAATCCCCGTCCCGCGCCCGTCACGATGATCACCCGCACCTCGTCATCGGCATCGGCCCGATCGAAGGCGTCGATCAACTCGCGCAACATGGTATGGGTGAAGGCGTTGAGTTTGTCGGGGCGATTCAAGGTCAGGGTCAAGATGCCCTGGTCGACGGTATAGAGGATCTGTTCGTAGTTCATGGGACGCAGGATTCCGGATGCGATTGAGTGCGGTAGAGATCAGCACAGATGTGCGAATGAATTCGCACTCTAACTTTCAGGGCACATCGCAGAGGCCCGGCCAGGGCGAGCCTCTGGCGAGGCCTATAGCTCAGGACACAAACCGCCCCAGCATCAAATCCTCGACGGTGGTGGTGGTCAGCAGATTCATATCCTTGTCGAGGACGTCGAACAGCCGGCCGTCGTCGGCCTGCATGCTGAACAGCACCACGGTGCCCTGCGCGCCACCGTATTCCATGTGCAGATCGCCACCCTTGCTACGGGCGAAATGACCGGCCTGGCGGACCTTGTGCACCGTCTCCGTGGCAGTGGTTTCGACCAGGTGATGTTCGCCTTCCAGCACCAGTGTGGTACTGGCACCGATATGACGGTGGTAGTGGCAATAGGCGTCCGGCTCCCATTTCACCAGGAAGTCGACGCGGCCTGCGGCGATGTTGCCACCGAGCACGGCTATCCAGTAGTCGATGGGGTAGTCGAAGTCCGGGCTACCGAGCAGATGGTGCCAGGTGATGTCAGCGGTCTTGAAGCCGGACAGTGAGGACGTCGGCACAGCTTGCAGTTTGGTCATGGTGGGCGATCTCCGTGTTAGGTCGAGCGATTGTAAGGGGCGTAAGGGGGCCGGCGCGACCATCGAAAGATCATTTGTGCGGCCACCGTCATCCGCAACACACGCTGCCGATTGAACTCGCTAACCACGGGCAATATTCCGCCACGTTGTCCGGGCAAATCCCGCACGCGAACGTCAGCCATGATGGGTGCGCTTCCGTGCTAGTGTGCCGCGAATCGTGCAGCCCGTTTAACCCAGCACATCGACTGTACGCAATCGCCGTGCGTCGATGCGCGATCAGACCAAGCAATCCGGCAAGGACATGGCACCCGATCGTCTGCTTCCTGCCCTCGCGCCACGACGCGGTAACGGCCTGCTGTTGTTCGCGCTGTGTTTCTTAAGCTATGTCTATTTCTACCAGGGTGGCGGTTGGAATCAGAACAGTCGCTTCGATCTGACCCGCGCCATCGTCGAGCAACACCGCTTCGCCATCGATGCCTATGCCGACAACACTGGCGACATCGCAGTGCGTGATGGTCATATCTACTGCGATAAGGCACCGGGGCAGGCGCTACTCGCGGCGCCGGTCTATGCCTTGTTCATGCATGGCCGCGAGGCGACACCCGCGACACTGAATGACTGCGCCTATGTCATCACCGTGGTGACAGCGGCGCTGCCGGGTGCGCTGGCGGTGTGGGTCTTATTCGCGGTGTTGGTGTCATGGGGCGCGCGTGGCCGGTGGGCGGCGGCAAGTGCGCTCGGTTATGGGCTCGCGACCTTGGCCTGGCCCTATTCGACCCTGCTCTTCGGTCATCAACTGGTGGCGGCCCTGCTGCTGTTCGCCTTTGCGCTGTTGCTGCACCAGCGCGCTGCGACGCTGCGCGCCACCGCACTCGCCGGTCTGTGTCTCGGTCTCGCGTGTAGCGTCGAATACCAGGCGGTGCTGGGCGCGGCCGCGATCGGTGCGCTCGCCCTGTGGCGTGGACCGCGCGCAATCGTCGTACTGATCGGCGGCGCGACACCGCCGTTATTGGTACTGGCCTTCTATCACTGGCAGGCCTTCGGCGCACCGTGGACCCTCGCCTATGAGTATTCCACCATGCCGTTCCGTCATCAGGGCTTCTTCATGGGGCTCGGCATTCCCAATCTCACGGTGCTGCGCGAGATCACCCTCGGGCCTTATCGTGGCCTGTTCTATTCGGCGCCGTGGTTGTTGCTCGCCCTGCCGG
Source organism: Pseudomonadota bacterium (assembly GCA_031362345.1). GTDB lineage: Bacteria > Pseudomonadota > Gammaproteobacteria > JADJYF01. The sequence continues at coordinate 1,159 of JANLSI010000549.1, read as the reverse complement.
GTGCACTGGTGTGGTTGCGCGGCCCACGCGCGGCGGGTGCTTTGAGCGCGCTGGCGGTGGTGGTGCTCTATGTCTGGATGAACGCGTCGCTGGTCGACTGGCAGGGCGGCTGGACTTACGGGCCACGCTTTCTGGTGCCGAGCTTGCCCTTCCTGGCATTACTGGTCGGCGGGCTCGGCACACTGCGCTGGCAGAGCGCGTTCCTGGCGCGCGTGATGGGGGCGGTCATGGGCCTCGCGCTGCTGGTGTCCTACGGCGCGACCCTGCTCGGCACGGCGGTCAATCCGCAGACACCCCTCGGCATCATGCGACCCTTCAGCGACTATCTGCAGCCGCACTGGCAGGCCGATAGCATTTCGCTCGCCACGCAGGGCATCCACATGAAATGGCCGCGGCCTGACGCTGGGCCTGCGGCCTGGAATCTCGGGCAAAAGCTAGGCTTGCGCGGGCGCGCATCGTTGGCGCCGTTGTTAGCGGTGCAGTTGATGCTCGGCGGGTGGCTGTTGGTCTATGGGGTGCGCGCGTCACCGGCCGTCGCGCCACGCGCCGAGTTCTTCCAAGGGGATGTCTGAGCGTGCGGCGCTGAGGCTCAACTCCACATTAGTCGGACAGGAGAGCTAGCCAGTCGTCGCCCGTGCCGGGGTTGATGCGCACGAAGACGACAGCGCTTCATTGGGGGCTTCGGCGCTGTGCTCGGTGCGGTCGTCACAGGGTGTGCGCAGGCAGCGGATGTCGAGCTGGTCCTGCTTCATGTCCTATCCTTTTCCGAATCCGCACCGCTGGTTAGCAGGCGGATGATCCGCCCAGCGGGATCTAATAACATGCCATCCAATTGCAATTCCCACGCACTTGGCCGAGAGGTTCCCATCATGACCGATGCCGTTATCGTTTCCACTGCCCGTACCCCGCTGTGCAAGAGCTGGCGTGGCGCTTTCAACATGACCCATGGCGCGACCCTCGGTGGCCACGTTGCCAAGGCTGCGCTGGAACGCGCCGGCGTCGAGGCTGGTGAAGTCGAAGACGTGATCATGGGTTGTGCTAATCCCGAAGGCGCGACGGGCTGGAACATCGCACGCCAGGTCGCGCTGCGCGCCGGCATGCCGGTCAGCGTGTCGGGCATGACCGTCAACCGCTTCTGCTCGTCGGGTCTGCAGACCGT
>JANLSI010000213.1:0-4605 GCA_031362345.1 Pseudomonadota bacterium | reverse complement strand
CTCAAGCTCGCGGAGTGGCGTAAGGCCAATGCGGGTCGCCTCGGCCGCGAATTCAGCCCGCGCGCGCGCAATCGCGCCCTCTAGCACGACCAATTCCTGGCGGCGTTGCTCAAGATCAACCGATGTTGAGAGCTCGTTCTGCTTGATCTTGCGCTCTTGCTCAACCGCGTCGGCGCGGCGTGAGTAAATCGCCTGATCAGCACGCTTCTGAAGCGTCTCACGATACTCCGCCTCCCGCGCCTTTGTTTCCGTTCTGTTACGAACCACCGGCCGCCGTGCGTTGGAACCTGGCGGTGGCGACACGCAAGGATGATGAGGTCTTACGTAAAGGGATCGATGAGGCCTTGACAGAGATCAGCGCGAAGGGCGAATTGCAAGCTATCGCGGCGCGTTACGGCATACCGCTGCATGCGCCTTTCGATCGTACCTACAGTCTCGGTGCCTTGAACGATCTGCAGCAGGGGCGCTGAAGCGCCTGGGTCGGTCGGGCCGCGATGATCAGCCCGGCGAGCTCAGCCAGCTGCCGGCTAGCGCTAGTACGCAGGCCATGATCACCGCGATACCTAGCCACTCCACGACCATTGCTCCACGCGACGAGCGTGCTTCGCCCATCAAGACCGGATCGCGCGCCAATACATGTAGCGCCACCACATGCAGCGGCAATAACACCGCATTGACGACCTGGCTGGCGTAAATCAATGGAATGAGTGGCAGTCTGGGAATCGATACGACACTGACTGCGGCCACCGTCAAACCGACGAAGGCGGCGTAGAACAACTGGAAGTGTCGCGAGTCGAGATCGAGCGAGGCCGGCGCGCCCAGACCTTCGGCAATCGAATAGGCGGTGGCGAGCGGTACGATGGCGGCTGCCAGCAGGGACGCGCCGAGCAGTCCGACGCCAAACAACAGCGTGGCGAAAGAACCGGCCAGCGGGCGCAGCGCGGCAGCTGCGTCGGCGGCGTCTTCGATATGCACACCGGCGCGACGCAAGGTCGCTGCGCAGGCGACTGCGATGGCGAGGCCAATCACACCGGTCAGTAGCGAGCCGATCACGACGTCGACCCGTTCCCAGCGCAGGTTGGCGACGGTGATCTTCTTATCCACCGCATAGGATTGGATGAAAGCAAGGCCCCAGGGCGCGAGTGTGGTACCCAAAGTCGCCGCGATCGCGAACCAAGCGCCGGCATCGACCGGCAGATTTGGCACCAGCGAGTTGACCCATACCGCATGCCAGTCCGGCGCGGCGAGAATGCCATCGACGATATACAGCGCCAGCGTCGCTGAGATCACCAGCAGAATTCGTTCGATACGATGAAACGAGCCCAGCACCACCATCAGTGAGATCAGCACACCCGCGAGTGGCGCGCTGATCCACGACGGTATGCCGATCAGGGAACCGGCTGCCGAGATTCCAGCGTATTCCGCGCAGATGGTGCCAAAATTGGTGAACAGCAACCCGATCACCGCGACATAGCCCCAGCCATGACCGTAGCGATGGCGTAGCACCGCGACGAAGCCCTGGCCGGTGGCAGCGCCGATGCGCACCGCGGTCAGATGGAATTGAATCAGCAGCAAGGTCGAGAGCGGAATGATCCACAACAAACGGTAGCCATACTCGGTGCCGAGCATGGAATAGGTGGTGATGCCGGCCGGGTCGTCGTCCGACAGTCCGGCCAGCAGACCGGGACCCAGCACACCCACAAAGCACGCCATCGCACCGAGCCCAGCGCGACGCATGCGCGCGAAGCGCAGCGCAATGTTGCGGCGCGGATGGGAGACGCCGTGGGGCGGCGCGCCTGCGCGTTCGCGCCGCGCCTGCGCCAGGCGTTGCGCCTTCCTGTGAATGGCGGCGAGACGATGGGCGGAGACGCCCGGTGGCTGGTGATGACCGCTCATCGCACGTCGCTCAAACGCCCGTCTCCGCGACCAGCTTCTGGAACAGCGCGAGACGCTCGCGCGCAATGCCACCGCTGGCCGCCTGCGTGCGGATCGCGCAATCAGGTTCATGGACATGACGGCAATTGGAAAAGCGGCAGTGGCCGAGCAAGGGTGCGAATTCGCGAAAGCCCGCCGCCAGATCGGCATGACTCAGATGATGAATGCCGACTTCCTGCATGCCTGGGCAATCGATGAGGGTGCTGTCAGCGTCGATGTGATACATGCGCGAGAAGGTGGTGGTATGACGGCCGCTGCTAAGTGCGCTCGACAACTCGCCGGTCACCGCCGCCGCCGCCGGCACCAAGGCGTTCACTAGACTCGACTTGCCCATGCCTGACTGACCGCACAGCACGGTACGACGCCCGCGCAGGCGTTCCAGCAGCACCGCCGGTGCGGACGGTGCGGCATCTTGCGCAGGACGCGCGCTGAATTCGATCAACTCATGGCCGGCGCCGACAAATAACATGAGACGTGCGCGCGCTTGGTCGGCGCCCGGCAGGTCTATCTTGTTCAAGGCCAGCAGGGTATTGACGCCGGCGGCATCGGCGACCAGCAGGATGCGGGTCAGGAATTCCTCGGAGGCGCGCGGTTCGACCGCCGCCAGCACCAGCACTTGATCGATATTAGCGGCGATGCCCTTGCGCTTGTGCGCATCGGATCGTTCCAGGTAATTACGGCGTGGCAGCAGGCCTTCGATGACGGCACTTTTGGCACCGGTCATGGTGAAGCTGACCTGGTCGCCGCACACGGCCTGATGTTTCCTGCCGCGCGTCACGCAATCCAGACGCGTGCCATCGTCGCTCTCCACTTCGTAGCGTCGCCCGAATACGGCGACGACCGTGCCGATAGGGGGCGTGGTCAAACGATGGCGCGCGCGGTGGTCAGCGCACACGTGCAGGTGATGGACGAAATTGGCAGGGCGAGATAGATCATAGGATTACTAACTGCAAATGGGGTGTCATGCTCACAGCGGCAATGCGCAGCCGCGTATTGCTACACTGAGGATACCCAACATAGCAGGCCAGCCACGCTCATGAAACTCACCAGCTTCCAAGCCACCGCCGATGGCGGTTCGCGATTCCTCGAAGTCGCCGCGCCCCTCACCCTTGAACGTCAGGACGAATTCGGTCATACGCTCAAGTTGTCGGCGTCCTATGCCTCGCCGAATGTGCAGTTTGTCGAACTGCCGGCCGGCATGGATCAGGACTGGCACACCGCGCCGGCGCGTCAGCTGGTGGTGGTGCTGTCAGGTGAGATAGAAGTAGAGACCACCGATGGTGAGCGCCGTCGCTGGTGTGCGGGCGAGGCCTTCGTGCCGGCCGATGTGACGGGGCGTGGTCATCGCACGCGCTGTATCGGTGGTGCGGTACGTTTGTTATTCGCACCTTTGGCGGAGGGCTTCGGGTTTGTCGGGATGTGAGGGGACAGCGCTAAAGTCCAACGGCTCAAACTTAGGCAGACAGCTGGGTCGACCGTCGCCGCAAACGAAATGACTAGCCCTGATGGAACCAGGCTGACGGTGCTGCCCTTATCCTCATGCATGGAAACAAAGCTGGGCTAACGCTCGGCGTGGAGCACACGATGCTGATCGCGCAGATCTCAGATACCCATGTGCAATTGCCGGGCGGCTTGCTCGACCGGAACTACGACACCGCCGGCAATTTGGAACGTGCGGTTCGCCATCTGAACGCACTCACGCCGCAGCTCGATGTGGTATTACTGACCGGCGACACCGTTGATGCCGGATCGCCGTCCGAATACGGCCGCTTGCGCGAGATATTGTCAGCCCTGAAGGCACCGTTATACGTCATTCCGGGCAATCACGATGAGCGGCAAGCCATGCGCTCTGCATTCAGCGATGGTCGCTATCTGCCGCGCGAGGGATTTCTGCAATACACGGTAGAGGACTGGCCAGTCAGGCTGATTGGACTCGACACACTCATTCCAGGCGAGCACGGCGGGCGCTTGTGCGAAAGGCGAATGCAGTGGCTGAACGCACGCCTGCTTGAGGCACCCGCACGCCCCACCGTGATCTTCATGCATCATCCGCCGTTTCGCACCGGTTTAACGGTGATGGATGCAATGGGTTTCGGCGGCGCGGATGCGCTGGCACGGCTGGTGAAATCTCACCGGCAGGTGCGTCAGCTGGTGTGCGGGCACATTCATCGCCCGATAGTCACGAGCTTCGGCGGCACGATCGCGTCGGTCTGCCCATCGACTGCGCAGCAAGCCGCGCTCGACCTGCGACCGGATCCCTATCTCGCCGTCGTGATGGAGCCGCCCGCGGCGACCGTGCTGTGGTGGGATGCCGCCTCGGACTCCATCGTGCATCACCTGAGCCAGATCGGTCAGCGGCCTGCACACGTGTTGTTCGATGGCACACAGTGGCTGCTGGACACGCCCGTGCCGCCAGGGTTTCGCGCCTAGAGCCCTACCGCCGAGTCGACCTTCAAGTCGTCGACTCCCTTCCACTTATCGATCGGTCCGCGCATGATCCAAGCGTGGGGCTTGCCGCGACCGGTTTTGGGATCGACGGGTCCCCAATACGCATGGTCTTTGGCCGTGCTGATGATGCCGACGAAGAGACCGTCTTTGAGTTTGCGTACTTCGTTGGTCATGCCGTTGTCTTTGTTGTGGCTCATGAACGCGCTGTAGTAACCCATCAAA
>JANLSI010000469.1:0-4405 GCA_031362345.1 Pseudomonadota bacterium | reverse complement strand
ATAACGCCTGGGCCCTGGCGGTCGAGCGTGATACGGGTCGTAAAGCCTATTACCTTAAGGTCACGCGCGACAATCCGACGCGGCCACACGATGCGGCCCTTAGTTACGACTCCAATCTCAAGTCAGTGGTGTTCCAGGTGGTTGCCACCACCGATATCGAAGACGACTACATCACGACCGGCTGGTTGCCGTTCGTTGGCACCTTCGTGATCAACGACCCGTTCAACAATACCGATGAAGACCGCGTCCGTCAGTTCGTCAACGATGTACAGATCCGCTTTGACGACGTCGAATTGAATGTTGATAACCAGGGTGGCGACTACTTCAAATTCCCCGATAGGGGCCCGGACGGCCGAGCGATTGTCGAAGGCGAAAAGCGCGGTTACGGCGGCACCTGGAAGACCGATGACAAGATCGGAACGTGGATTAACTATACGCAATTCGCGCGCGTCGAAGTCATCGAGCAAGACGATTTCTCGGCGTGGGACTGGACGGTCGCAGACCATTTAGAGTGTGGCAAGACGGGGCAGACGCCGCCGCCGGGCGGCTGGCAGGCAGCGCGATTCCAGGCGTTATGGGCGACCCTGCCGGCCAGCGCCGCTACTACGGGCAATCGTTTCAGTGGTGACAGCTTCGACTACAACGATATCTGCGGCGGTGCTGGTGGTCTCGTGACCTGGGAGTACAAGTTGCGAGCGGGTGTTTATCGTCCACAGTAGTGGCTCTACTCGACGTTCATCACTGGCTTGGGGCTCCGTCGCAGGACATTCCTCCAGCGGCCAATCGGCGCGCAAGTCTCAACTGTCGCTCGGCTTGCGGCTCGCTTCGAACTTGCGCAGATACTTGCTGAGACTGGCCAGCAGTTCCAGCCCGCCTTGGCCTGCCATTAAGCGTTCGGCCAGGGTTTGCAGCTTTTCCTGATGACTGCGCGCGGCATAACGCAAGACTTCGAAGGCTTCGTCATCGTTGAGCCCGAAACGCTCCATGACGATGCCAACCGCGATACTGACCGACTTCTTATCTTCGAAATCACTAGAAAGTTTCTCCACCGAACGCATGAGCTTGGTAATCTCGGTCGCGCGGTTCAGCGCGGTGGCGACCGCCGCAGCGAGTTGTTCGATAGTGACTGGTTTGACGAGGTAGGTGATGGCGCCGCTGCGCGCGGCACGCTCGACGGCTTCGCTCTCGGTCTGGCCGGTCAGGTGGATAAAGGGAATGCCGTAATCGGTGGCGAGACTTTGCCCGAACTCGATGCCATCCGCGTCGGGCAGGCCAATATCGATGATGGCAAGGTCGATCTGCTCGCGTTCGATGACTTCGCGAGCGGCGGCGGCGGAGGGCGCGCTGGCGGCGACATAGCCGCTGACCTTGAGTGCCTGAATGAGGAAGCGCAACAGCCCGGGGTCATCTTCGACAACCAGAATAGAAGAGCTCTTATTGCTGTCGTTCTTCATGACCTGACCGCTAGGCGAATATCGTTGCTTGCCAACCGCAGCCGGTGCTACCGGCAGTGGCATAAGGTCGAGCAGCAACACCTAACGGCTGATGGGTGAAAAACTATAGCGCTCCGTGCCAGTGGTCAGCGTGAATCGGGTCGTGCAAACGACATGCCGGCGGGGTTTCGGCCGAGGCCGAATGATGCAGTGTTGGTTAAGCGCAGGCAAGGAAATGCGCGGTGTGTGCAGCACTTCAACCCCTCTAGCCTGGCGACGCTGATGCGTTCGGCGCTGAAAAGGCACGCACAACTTGCCGATTTGCTCGGCCGATAAGCCGGGGCCGTTGAGCGTGGCGCGCTGGGTTTGGTGCAGGCGCGTCGCTTGAACGATACTGGCGCTTACTCCGTGGTTCGAGGACGCCGATGACTACGCTAGCTGCCCAATCCGCCGCCGCTGCGGCCCGCGATCTGTTGTGCCGTTGTTATGACGGCGTGCTCGCGACGGTGTCGGTCGATGTCGCCGGTTACCCCTTCGGTTCGGTGGTGCCCTACTGCCTTGACAGCCACGGCCGCCCGCTGATCCTGATCGCCTCCATCGCCCAGCACACCAAGAACATCCGCGCCGATGCGCGCGTCTCGCTGACGGTCTTCGATCGTGCCGAGCCCGATCTGCAGGCTGCCGGGCGCGTGACGGTGCTCGGCGACGCGCGGCGTCTGAATGAAGAAGAGCGGGCACTGGCACTGCGCTATTACCGCTACTTCCCGCAGTCCCACGATTATGACCGCACCCATGATTTCGCTTTCCACGCCATCGCGCCGCGCCGGATCCGTTTCATCGGTGGCTTTGGCGCCATTCACTGGTTCGAACCAGCCGCGCTGGTAGTGGCCAATCCGTTCGACGCCGAGGCCGAGCGCGGCATCGTCGAGCACATGAATGTCGATCACGCTGAAGCGCTGCTGCACTACTGCGCAGTGGCCGGCATCGAGTTGCCCGACGGCGTCGTACCGGACATGGTCGGCTGTGATAGCGAGGGTATCAATCTGCGCCTGGCAGCGCGCGTGGTGCGCATTGCATTTCCCGCGCCGGTGCAGTCCCTGCAAGCGGTGCGGCAGACGTTGGTGGCGATGGCGCACGCTTAGACTTCGATGCACAAACGCGGTGCCGGCGTAGCGCTGGTCACTGCGCCGATGATGGCGGCTTCGCCATAGCCGGCCGCGCGCAGCGCAGCCACGCACTCAGCCGCACGCGCCAGGGGCAGTGCGCCGAGCAGGCCGCCGCTGGTCTGTGGGTCGAAACACAAGGCGAAATGAGCGTGGGCACGGGCTGGCGACTCGGCGTCGATATCGGTCATGACCTTGAGATTTTCCGGTGCCAGGCTGCTGGCGATCCCCGCCGCCGCGAGGATGGCAGCCCCGTCCAGCAGTGGCAGGCTGGCCAGGGACACCCGCGCACCGACGCCCCCGGCGCGCAGCATTTCAAGCAGATGGCCGGCTAAGCCAAAGCCGGTGATGTCGGTCAGCGCGCCCGCGCCGTGGGCACGCAGCAGCGCGGCGGCGGTGGCATTAGATTGCGTCATGCAATCCAGCGCGGTGTCCAACCAGCGTGCGCGGGTCGCGCCGCGCATGAGGCCGGCGAGCAAAACGCCACTGCCTAGGGCTTTGCACAGCACCAGCGCATCGCCGACCTGGGCGCCGCGTTTACGTAGCAAACGGCTTTCGTCGATGTAGCCATTGATGGCGAAGCCTAAGGACAATTCAGCGCCTTCGCCGGTGTGGCCGCCGACCAGCACCGTGTCCGCCAGCGCCAAGACCTCGTTCGCGCCGCGCATCATCTGGCTGAGGTCGTCCTGCATCTTGCGTGGCGCGGCGAGCGGTAGGGTCACGATGGCGAGCGCGGTGTGGGGCGTGGCGCCCATCGCATAGAGATCCGACAGGCAATGATTGGCGGCGATGCGGCCGAACAGCCAGGGGTCATCGATGAAGGCGCGAAAGCTGTCGACACTCTGCACCGCCAGCGCGCCGACGGGCAGGCGCACGACGGCGGCGTCGTCCGGCTCGGCGAGACCGATGACGATGTCATCGCGCGTCGGCACCGCCAGACCAGCGAGCGCGGCGTGCAGGAGTTCGGCGCCGACTTTGGCGCCACACCCACCGCAGCGCATGTGCGGGTCGAGCGCGGCCGGGGAGCGAGGCGTCGCGGTCATCATCATGCTCGGCAGTTCCGCATAGCGCTGCATGAAGCGCCGGTCGATGAAGTCCTTCCAGCGCCACACCCAGCGACCGGCCATGGCCAGCGTGCCGCGCGAGGCGACCGCGTGGCGCGCGCCGGTTGAAATCAGGCTCAGAAAACGCCGCTGCGGGGTGAAGGGACGCAGCGGCTGATCCTGCAGCGCGCGACGCAGATTGTCGGCCAGCGGTGGCCCCTGTCGCACAGCGAACACGCCGGACTTAGGGCGCGAATGCGCGTCGACGGCGGCGATATCACCGGCCGCGAACACGCCGACGTGGGAGATCGATTGCAGGCAGGCATCGACGCGGATGAAACCCTGCGCATCGGTGGCCAGACCGCTGTCGGCTGGCCACGCCGGCGCCGCCGCGTGGGTGGTCCACAGGATTTCATCGAGGGCGAGGGTGGCGCCGCTGGCGGTATGCAACAGGCCGGCCTGCACCGCCGTCACTTCGGCGTGGGTATGCACGGTGACACCGGCCGCCGCCAGTGCGCGACGCAGATGGGCACGCACGCGGCGATGGTGAGTCGGCAGGATGTCGTCGCCGCTGGTGAGCAGGTGAAATGCGAGACCGTGGGCAGCGCGACCCTGGGCCGCGCAATCGGCGCGCAGGCGGTGGGCCATGGCCAGCAACAGTTCAACGCCACCGGCACCGCCGCCGACCACGCCGATAGTCATGGCATCGGTGCGCGTCGCGACCCGCGCACGCAAGTCCTGCCAGCGCGACCAGAAGCTGCTGACC
>JANLSI010000457.1:0-8308 GCA_031362345.1 Pseudomonadota bacterium | reverse complement strand
TTGCCCGCGCCGCCGCCGGCGTAGGCACTGACTTCGTTGCCGACCCCGCCTGTCGTGGTATCGGTGGTGTTGGAATAGGCGAAGCCATTCCAAAATACCGCCCCGCCGCAGCATTCGGTATTGTTGTTTAGAAAATGGGCGTCGCGCGAAACATAGCTGCTGTTGATGCTGCCGTCCGTCGGCGGCACCAGGCCAGACCAATAGCGTCCGCCGCCCGGCCCACCATAGGCCTGCTCGTTAATCATTTCGACGTCTTCAAAATCGATAGTCGCAGCGTGCACCGAATTGCTCGCAAGCGCGCACAGGGCCACTAACACGGTGGGAAAAATATTGCAGTTCATCTTAGGTATCCTTTCGTTTCATTCAAACCGGGTGATTAGTTTTGCAGTAGATTGCGGCGCATACGCCTTGCCAGCACCGCCAAGGGCACCAGCAATAGCAAGCCCGATGGTGGTAGAGGTACCGGTGCCGGGACCGGTGCGGTGGCCTGCAAATAGCGCACACCCACGGCGTCGAGATCAAAGCCACCGCTGCCGGCGGTACGAAACGGGTCATAGATCCGATGGGGGCCGCCGAAACTCGTCGGCCAATTGTCTAACTCCGAACCATTGCCAACCACATCGACGAGTCGTACCTGCGTGATGTGATTCACATCGATAGCGGATATCCCTTTGAACAAGTCAAGGTCGAAGGGTGTACCGAATCCTTGACGATACTTGCCGGCCAGGCCATCGATGTTGGTCGGGTCGGTGGTGCCGAAGGCATTGACTGCGGCGGGTGTAAAAGAGAAGGCCGGGAAGCGGAAGAAACTCTTGCCATTGGACGACACCTCGACAAAAGCGAATTCCAGAAAAGTGTCACTGAAGCTGTTTTCGAAGACCGCGAAGTCCCAGCCAGGACCATTGAATATCGAGCCGTTAAAGGTCAGCGTTATCCGCCCGGCGTCACCCAGCGCGACGATGTCGAAGCTGTTGCCTGCCGCTGGCCCGAGCCCCTTGACGGGATCGCGCCACGCGGCATCAACGTTGGCGCCCGGTGCGTAGTTGCGATAGTCGCCCGCCCAGGCCTTGATCAGCGTGCTGTTCTTTGCGATGGCGGTAGACCCGGGTTTTCCCGCCGCTGGTGCGAACGATCCGGCTTGGGCGTGTGCGCATAGCGCGAAAAATGCGCACGCAATGAGAGAGCGTACTGTCATGACGGTGTTTTCCTTTTGCAGATCTTCAAATATCGACGGAGAGTTCCAGCATCACACTGCGCGACGGCATGGGATAGACCGTGTCGCTATAGCCGGCGGTGGCGTAAACCGCGTCGAGCGCATTGTTGACGCTCAACGAGACCGCGTAGGACGGCGCATGCCAGTGCAATTTGGCATCCACGACGTGGTAGGCATCGAGTTTGTGGTAGCTGACATTGTCGAAATCGTTACCGTCGAAGCGCGTGCCGACGTAGGTACACGATGCCGATAAGGTCAAATTCGCGACGATATCCCAATCGAAGCCAGCCGCGATTTTTTCGCGCGGCACCAGCGGCACGAAGGTCGCACTGGCGCTAAGTCGCGCGTCGATGTAACTCAGATTCGTCCAGCCGTGCACAGCGGCCAAAAGCTGGCCTTTTAGTTCGAGTTCGACGCCGCGGCGATGGGTGGGGTCTTCGAGATTGCGGTTAACTTCCCGGCCGCTTGCAATGTCGTAGCCGAAGAAGATTTCGTCGGCGACGCGCATATCGAATAAAGACAGGGCGGCCTCATAACCCCGCACACTCCGCAAGCGCAGGCCGAGATCCCAGTGTTCGCCGCTTTGCGGGCGCAAGCGGCTGGTGGCGAGGGTCAGTTCGTCGACGTTCGGATTGCGGAAGCTACGGTGATAACTGAGATAGGCCTTGCTCCAGCTCGTCGGCGCAACATCGATGCCCACTTGCCAAGCGTTGTTGTGCCAGGTTTTGTCTTGATCAGGCGCCGCAAACAGTTGACCGCGACAATTACTCTCCACCGGCAGATTGACCGTGACCGGCACAATGATCGGCACGATGACACCAGGCGATACTTCCACGAAAACGGTGGTCTCGACCACCGTCGGCACCAGGCGCGTATCGCAGATGCGCCGTAGCCGTTCGGTGCGCCGCGCCACTGAAAACGCGTCATATCGATAACCCGCTTCGAGCCCGAAGTTGAACGGCAAGGACCAGTGGGAACTTATGAAGCCGGCTTGATCCTGCAACGACCCAATCAGGCTCTGACTGCGATCCAGGTAGCCGCGGCCGTTTTCGCGCCGCTCGTAGTCCGACGCCTCGCGTTCGTAGCCAAACACCAACTCATGGCTATAACCGAACAGCGCAAAAGGTAGCGTGTGGTTGGCCTGGTATTGACGCCCGACCGACTCGATCGTGCTTTCCTGCTCGCGCACCGTCAGCAGCGACGAATAACCGATCACAAACGGATTGGTGCGGCTTCGATAGCTGATCAAACCATCGAAGCGACCGGCCTGGCCGAGATCGGCCTTGACACCGGCGTGGTAGCGCCGATCGAGCGTTTCGCCTCTATCGTTGGGCTTATCGGTGCTGCGACGGGATTTGGACGAGCGCTCAAAATCTGCGCGGCTGACCGGTCCAGGCAGGCCGTAGCGATCCTGATGCAGCTCGGCGCGCGCAAACGCATCGAGCCACGCTATGCCGCGGTAACGCAATTCGAGCGCGCCGTCTTTTTTGAAAAACTGGCCGTTGTCGCGAAATCCTGCCGAGTCATTCAAGGAGCTGCGGAAGTCGAGTGACAGTCCGTGGCTGCCGGTGGCAGCCGCCACCGCGCTGCCATAGGTGTCGAAACTGCCGGCGGTGATCTTGGCGTAGGCGTGGGTGCCACCGTCAGCGCGCTTGGTGCGGATATTGATGACCCCACCGACCGCGCCACTGCCATAGCGAACCGCGTTTGCGCCGCGTACAACTTCGATACGTTCGACCTGATCGAGGGGAATGCTGGAGAAATCAGCGCCGCTGAGATCTGCGGCGTTGATCTTTACGCCATCGATGAGCACCAGCACGTTGCTGACCGAGGTATCGCCCATACCGCGAATATCGAGGCTCGCAAACTTGTCGTTGCCGTAGAAGCTGCGCAGATTGACGTTCGCTTCGTGGGCCAGCAGGTCAATCAGATTGGAAGACGTGCCACGCTCGATGTCGGCGGCGGTGATGACCGTGACGCTACGTGGTAGATCCCAGGCCGATTCCACATGGGTACCTGTGACGAGTACTTCATCAAGCTCAAGGTGATTGGCTTCGCCAGCGATGGACGCCGACGCGAAACAGCCAGCCATGAGCAGCCACAGGCGTCGATACCAGACGGGTACTAAGCATGGAACTAGGCGGACAGTGCGTACACGCATGTTCGGTAGTCGCCCTCCGCGACAGGAGCAAACAAGGATGTGCAGGCCGGTCTCCGGACTCGTGGGGTGCTATTCGCGCGCTTTCTGGCCTTCCCGTGCAGTGCACAGTGGCATATTCAAAAAGCGCACCCACTTACCGTTGCGGAGGCAGTGACGGCATTGCTGTTTCGCAGCGCACCGTGCTTCCCGTTTCATCACCGCATCGGAATGATGCAGCGACACCTGGACGTAACCGCGGGAACCTTAGCCGAAGGGCTAGCAATGGTCAACGTTCGTTCGATGCCACCACAGCAATCCTGCATGGGGATAGGCATGACTTTGCGCGGGGTGCTCGCTGGCAAGGAGCGCTGCGCTGGTCAGTTGCTTGCCCCGGTATTTCGTCTTCCAACCAAGAGGGTATAACCTAAATCGATGGGAGAGAAAGACTCAACGTCAGTAATTCAGATCAGGAGTAATTTCGGTGAGTGGTTCGCAGTTCAAGCAAGATGTAATCGTCGTCGGCGCCGGCTTGTCCGGTATGTATCAATTGCACAAGCTGCGCGAACTCGGCTTCAAGGCGCGCGTGCTCGAAGCCGGCACCGGTGTCGCCGGCACCTGGTACTGGAATCGTTATCCCGGTGCGCGCTGTGACTCTACGGCGGAGTGCTACCAATACTGGTTCTCCGACGAGCTATTGAATGAATGGAACTGGAGCGAGCGCTTCCCGGCCCAGCCCGAGACCGAGCGTTATTTGAATTACGTGGCGGACAAGTTCGCCCTGCGCCGCGACATCCAGTTCAACACCCGCGTCAGCGCTGCCACCTTCGACACCAATAGCGGCCGCTGGACGGTCGTCACCCAGGCCGGCGAGCAGTTCTCCGCACAGTTTCTGGTGATGGCGACGGGTGGGCTTTCCACTCCCGCCGTGCCGACCATTGCCGGCTACGAGCACTTTAAAGGGCTGTCCTTCCACACCGGCCGTTGGCCACGTGAGCCGATCGATTATTCCGGCAAGCGGGTCGGCGTCATCGGCACCGGCGCGACTGGCATTCAAGTTATCCAGACTATCGCGCCGCAGGTCGAACATCTCACCGTCTTCCAGCGCACCGCGACCTACGCCATCCCGATGCGCAACCCACAGTATGACCAAGCCCGCATGGCTGAACTGCGTGAACGCTATCCGGCCATGAAAGTACTGGTACACAACACTTTCACTGGCAACGACTACGACTTCGGCACCGTCAAGTTTGCCGATCTCACGCCGGCCGAGCGTGAAGCACGCCTGTGGGAATATTGGCGCGACGGCTCGCTCAAGTTCTGGGTGGGGGCCTTTGGCGAACTGTTTGCCGACCAGGTGGTAAACGACTACGTCTCGGATTTCGTCCGCGCGCGCATTCGCGAACGGGTGCGAGATCCGCAGATCGCCGCCAAACTGCTGCCCACGGATTACGGTTTCGGCACGCGCCGTGTGCCCCTTGAAAGCGGCTACTTCGAGGTCTTCAATCGACCCAATGTGAGCTTGGTAGACACCACCGCAACGCCCATCGAGAACTTTACCGAAAGCGGCGTCAAAACCAGCGACGGTGAGTACCCACTCGACATGCTGATCTTTGCGACGGGCTTCGATGCCGGTACCGGCTCGCTGACGGCCATCGATATCCGCGGCCGTGATGGACTCTCGTTGCGCGATGCCTGGGCGCGCGACGGTGTGCGCGCGTGGATGGGTCTGCAGGTGCACGGCTTCCCGAACATGTTCATGATCATGGCACCGCTGTCGCCGGCCGCCGCGTTCTGTAACGTGCCCACCTGCTCGCAGCAACAGGCGGACTGGATCAGCAACTGCATTGCCTATACCCGCGCCCAGGGCAGTAAGTCGATTGAGCCCAGGGCGCAGGCCGAAGTGGCCTGGGGTAAACATCACGACGAGCTCGCCAATGCGACGCTCGTGCCTAACACCAAGTCCTGGTATATGGGCACCAATATCGACGGCAAGCCGCGCCGACTGCTGGCCTATGTCGGCGGCGCCAGCACCTATCGTTACGCCTGTGACAAGGTCGCGGCCGAGGGCTACAAAGAGAGCGTTTTCGCTTGAATGCGCAAGCTGCGCACCGACGCCGGCGCAGGCTGCTGCTGACACTCCTCGCCGGCGCTGCGGCATTGTTCGGCGCAGCAATGTTGGTGCTGTCTGGTCCGCAGTTCGGCGCGCCTCTGTCTGCCGAGCAACGCGTGCGGGCGCGCGCCAATCCCCATTACCACGAGTCCCGCTTCGTCAACGACATCCCGCCGGCGGCCTATCGACTAGCCGACGTATGGACCTTGCTGCGTGGTCAGTTCTTCGGCACGCAGATCCGTATCCCACCCGCACCGCTACCCGTCGTCGCTGTTGACAGCCAAGCGCTAGCCGCCGCGCCTTCAAGCGTCGGCCTGCGCGCTTTCTGGATCGGCCATGCCAGCGTGTATATCGAGATAGATGGACTGCGCGTGCTGGTCGACCCGATGTTCTCCGACTACGCCTCGCCCTTTGCCCTCGGACCGCGTCGCTTCCAAGCGCCAGCGGTGCGCGTCGACGAACTACCTGTGATCGATGCGGTGCTCATCACCCACGATCATTACGACCATCTCGATATGCGCAGCGTGCAGCAGCTGGCGAGCCGTGGCTCAAGCTTCATCGTCCCGCTCGGCGTCGGCGCCCACCTCGCCGCCTGGGGTGTGCCGCCGGCGCGGATCCGTGAACTCGAGTGGTGGCAAGAACAGATGATCGGCGGGATAAGGCTGGTCTCGACACCCGCCCGCCATTACTCGGGGCGCGGCTTGACCGATGCCCGCGCGACGCTGTGGACTTCGTGGGCGGTGATCGGTCCACGGCATCGCTTCTATGTCAGTGGCGATAGCGGGTATTCCGATCACTTCCGTGTCATCGGCACGCGCCTCGGGCCGTTCGATATGAGTTTCATGAAGATCGGCGCTTACGGGCCAGGTGCGCCCTGGCTCGATATCCACATGAGCGTCGAGGACGCCGTGCGCGCTCACCGCGAGGTGGGTGCGCGGCGCCTGTTCCCCGTGCACTGGGGCACGTTTAATCTCGCCTTCCACGATTGGGACGAACCGATCAAACGCGCTGTCATCGCCACGCGCACCGACGGCGTCGAGCTGCTGACGCCGCGGCTGGGCGAGTTCGTCGACGCCGAACGTGCCTTGCCGTTCAACCCCTGGTGGGAGACCGTGCGCTGAGCGCCGGGGCAATGCGTGGTCCGCCGCGTCGTGCTGGGGTCGGAGTTCAGGACCTCGCCGCCAGTTAGGCAATAAAGGCGCGCACGGCGTCGCTGATGACCTTGAGATTGAGCACGATGATCAAGGCCGTCAGCAACCATGCGATCCAGGTCAGCCAACGCGGGCTGACGAGGTGTCCCATCTTCGCGCGGTCGCTGGTAAAGGTCACCAAAGGAATCACCGCGAACGGCAACTGCAGACTCAAGATCACCTGTGACAAGACCAGCAGCTGCGCCGTGCCCGACGCACCGTAATGCACGGTGACAAGAACCGCCGGAACCACTGCGATCAAGCGCGTCAACAGGCGCCGCGCCCAGGCGGGCAGGCGGATGTCGAGAAATCCTTCCATCACGATCTGACCGGCCAAGGTACCGGTGATGGTCGAGTTCTGGCCCGAAGCCAGCAGCGCGATCGCAAACAGGGTACTGGCCGCGCCCACGCCGAGCAGCGGTGCGAGCATGCGGTGCGCATCCTGGATTTCGGTCACCTCGGTGTGACCGTGGGTATGGAAGGCCGCCGCCGCCACGATCAGAATAGCGGCATTGATCAGCAGGGCGATCAATAGCGCCAGCGTCGAATCGATGGTGGCATAGCGCAGGGCGTCACCCCGCCCTGCGGCGCTGCCCTCGAAGTCACGGGTTTGCACCAGTGCCGAATGCAGATAGAGATTGTGCGGCATCACGGTCGCACCCAGGATGCCGATTCCGATGTAAAGCATCTCGGGGTTGGTGACCAGCACTGCGCTCGGCACAAAGCCAGCTGCGACCTCCGCCCAATCCGGTTGCGATAGAAATACCTCGTAGCCAAGACAACTGCCGATTACCAACATGAGCGAAACGATCAAGGCCTCCATGTAGCGGAAGCCACGCGCCTGCAGCATCAAGATCAAGAGCACGTCGGCGACCGTCACCACCACAGCCATCAACAGCGGCAATCCAAACAACAGATTGAGCGCAATGGCTGTACCAATGATTTCAGCGAGATCGGTTGCGCATACCGCAAGCTCGGCGAGCAGCCACAACGCAAAAGACACCCGCGGCGAATAGTGATCGCGACAGGCCTGCGCGAGATCGCGCCCGGAGGCGATACCGAGCCTGGCCGACAGCGACTGCAACACGATCGCCATCAGATTGGCGAGCATGACGATGGACAACAGCGAATAACCGAAGGCCGAACCACCTGCGATCGCAGTGGCCCAATTGCCGGGATCCATATAGCCGACGGCCACCAGGTAACCCGGCCCCGCAAAAGCCAGCATGCGACGCGCGATGCTCGCACCACGCGGTACGGCTACCGAGCGGTAGACCTCCGGCAGCGTGCTGGTTTTGCGCGGATAGCGCCAGCCGTCATGGCTGCTTAGCGGTGTGGGATTAAGTGCCATCGGCAGTCCCGCTCTAGCAGCCTCAATTCATCCCGTATTTTTCCGCACCGCCGCCGCGCGCGCGGCCGGCGGTCGGATCTTCGTCGTCGGGAATATCCGCGATGAGCGTCTGGGCGGTCAGAATCAAAGCCGCCACCGACACCGCATTCTGTAACGCGGTGTAGGTAACCTTGACCGGATCCATAACACCGGCCTTCAACATATCGACCAGCTCGGCGGTCCGCGCGTTGTAGCCAATGCTGCCCTGTGCGGCCATCACTCTGCTAACGACGCTCTGCGCATCCACACCACTGTTGTGGGCAAT
>JANLSI010000450.1:0-1814 GCA_031362345.1 Pseudomonadota bacterium | reverse complement strand
GCGCTGGTTGGGCGCGTGCCGTGGATTGCACTCGCCGGCTACTGCAAAGCATCGTGCCCACCGAGTCACCGGAGCGCCGTGCCTTACTGATCCGCGAATTGCCGCGTCTGGTGACTGACGTGAAGATTGCCATCGATAAGGCCCAGGTCGATGCGCAGGATCGCGACAGCTTCCTCGACCAGCTCCGTCAACTCCATATGAGCCTTCTGAAGCTCGAGCAGATGCCGGCCGAAGTAGGCTCCGATTTCTCCGATACCGTCACCATGGACGTGCGCGACCCGCGCTACCGCGCGCTGCTCGACAAGCTCGACGGTGCGGAAGGCATGGAACACATCGAGATGTGATGGGCTGCGGGGATCGGAGCTGCGCTTAGCGCGCCTACACCGCCGTACGCGCAATCTCGCTTACCACCCGCTCGAGATGCTTGAGCGTGCGACAGGATTCAACCTTGTCGCAGGCCGCGCCGAGTTTCTGCATTTCCGAATCGCCCGAATTCCAGAACGCCTTCGGTTCCGGGTTCAGCCACAGCACGCGCCGTGCCCGTTGGTGGATGCGCCGCAACGAGCGCTCGCCGGCATCGCCGTAATTGGAGCGCGCGTCACCGAGGATGATGACCGTGGTGCGCTGATCGATATCGGCCAAAGTCAGGCGTTCCAGTTCGGCCAGCGCACCACCGTAATCGGTCGATCCCATGCCATAGGTGTTGATGGCCTCGACCACCGCTTGCTCGACCGGCTTGTGTTCGAACAGAGCGGTGACTTCCCCCAGGTGACTGGAGAAAGCGAAGGCGCGCACCTTGGGCAGCACTTCCGCGACGCTATAGAGAAACAGCAGCAGAAAGCGCGCAACCTGTGCCACCGAGCCGGATACGTCGCACACCGCAATAACCTTGGGCCGGTCGACGCGCACACGCTTCCACACCGTGTCGAACAAAAGACCGTCGTATTCAATGTTGCGGCGGATGGTGTGGCGCACGTCGAGCTGGCCACGGCGTGACACATGGCGGCGGCGCGAGTGCAGCGACACCAGCCGCTTGGCGAGCTTGCGTACCAGTTCCTGCATGACCTTGAAGTCGCGCCTCTCGATGCGCGCCAGGGGGGTCTTCTCCAGCATTTCTTCGCGTAGCTTCGGCCAGGCATTAGCGGTGTACATCAACATCTGGCGGTCGACGAGCTCGGCGACATGCTCGATCAGGCGCGCTTTCTGGGCTTTGAGCTGCAAGCCGCGCGCATCGTCGTCATTGGCCTTTAACAGGCCATAGAGCAGATCGTCGAGTTCCTCGATGCCCATGTCTTCCAACATGCGGCGGATATACATGCCGCGCTGGGTGAACAGCCGAATGTTCTGCAACTGCACGTTGCGCGCCGCGCTCGCTACTAGTTGCTGTATGGCGGCGCCATCGCCGCGCTCGAGAACGGCGGCGAGCCCGCCATCACCGCCGCTGCCACTGCCGCCTTCACCGGGTTCGAGGCCGGGTGCACCGTTCTGCTGGGGCGTCTGTGCAGCGTCAGCCGCAGCGTCGCTGTCGATCGCCTCGAAGGTGAAGAAGCGCTCGAAGCAATCGTTGAAGCGCGCCTTGTCATCGGGCGTCTTGGCCAGCACCTGGCCGAGCGCTTCCTTGACCAGGGTGCGGTGCTCAAAGCCGACCAGGTCGAGTGCCGCTGCGGCGTCGATACTCTCGGCGGTCGAGACCCGTACATCACAGGCGCGCAGCGCCTTGACGAAATTGGCCAGCACCTGGGTCACGCCTGCTTCGCCGCCTGGCGTGCCAGGGCGGGCACCTCGGCATCGACGTGCTCGATGTCGTCCTGGAA
>JANLSI010000445.1:0-9113 GCA_031362345.1 Pseudomonadota bacterium | reverse complement strand
TGAAGTCGATCGTGCTATTCGTATTCACCAGAATATCGTCGCGCGACCCAGTCTTGAATTCGACCAACGTGCACTGGCATTGCTTGAGCTTGGTCTCGATTACATGCGTTCGGGGCTGCTTGATCGTGCCGAGAGTCTGTTCAAGGAATTACTCGAAAGCGGCGCGCATCAGCGTCAGGCGATCGATCATCTTGTTGATATCTACCAGCAGGAACAGGACTGGGACAAGGCGCTCGAATACACCCAGCGTCTGGAGAAACTTGGCAACACCGATCTGCGCGATCGTCGCGCGCATTTTTTGTGCGAACAGGCCGATACCTTGCTTGCCGAAGGTGATGTCGAAGAGGCCAGCGCGCGTTTGCGACTCGCCCTGACGGTCGATGACAAATGTGTGCGCGCGAGCCTGATGCAAGCACGTCTGGCCATGACTGCCGGTGCCTATGAAGCCGCTATCCGTCACCTGCAACGCATCGAGACGCAGAACATCGCCTTTCTGTCGGAAGCTATCGTGCCCCTGGTCGAGTGCTATCGCATGCTCGATCGGGTTGCCGAGCTGGTGGCCTATCTCGAACGCCTGGGAAGCCTGCGCAGCGGTGTGACACCGGTCTTGATGCTGGCGGAAATGCTCCGCGAGCTGTACGGCGTCGACATCGCCAAACAGCGCATCGTCGCCGAGCTCAAGCAACGACCGACGGTGCGCGGCATCGACCGACTGATTGCCTACTCGCTGCCCGGCGCCGCCGGCGAGGCGCACGAAAGTTTGACCTTGCTCAAGGAAGTCACGGCACGACTTATCGAGCAGAAATTGAATTACATGTGCGGCAATTGCGGCTTCAAAGGCCGCTCGCTGCATTGGCATTGCCCGAGTTGTAAAGCGTGGAACTCGGTCAAGCCCATCCATGGTATCGAGGGCGAATAGCGCTCGAGCCGCCTGCCGGTGACCCGTGGTCCCGGTTTCACTGCAGACCCTCTTTCATGACCGAATTAGACATACCGTTGATCGTTGCTCTCGATTTCGCCGATGCCGCGACCGCACTCGCACTGGCGGATCGTCTCGATCCGGCGCAATGTCGGCTCAAGGTTGGCAAGGAATTGTTCACCAGCGCCGGACCGCCAATGGTGCGTTCGCTGGTAGCGCGCGGCTACTCGGTGTTCCTCGATCTGAAATTCCACGACATCCCCAACACCGTCGCCGGCGCTTGTCGGGCGGCGGCCGATCTCGGTTGCTGGATGATGAATGTGCATGCTGCCGGCGGCGCGGCGATGTTGAGTGCGGCACGCGCCGCGCTCGGCGACGCGCCTGACCGTCCTCTGCTGATGGCCGTGACGGTGTTGACCAGCATCGATGAAGCGAGCTTGCACAGTGTGGGCGTAGTCGGCACCGTCGCTGATCAGGTGGCGCGACTAGCGGCCTTGAGCGCCGACGCGGGTCTCGATGGAGTGGTGTGTTCTGCCCTTGAGATCAGCGTGCTGCGTGCGCAACGCGGCTCGACCTTCAAGCTCGTCACACCGGGTGTGCGGCCGGCTGCCAGCGCTCTGGACGATCAAGTACGTGTCGCCACACCGGCCGCGGCCATCGCTGCCGGCGCCAACTATCTGGTGGTCGGTCGCCCGGTCACCCGGGCAAGTGATGCCCTTGCTGCGCTGGTGGCCATCAATGCCGAAATCGCGGCCGCGCGTGGCCATGCTTGAGGGCGGCACCACGTGTTCGCCGGCCCGCTGCCGAGCATGACTGAATTCTCCTCACGCCTGAGCCCGCTGCTGCCGGCTACGCCGGCCGCGGCTGGTCGCATTGTCCAGTGGTCGCGACTCTATGGCGGCGCGCGCGCGCTGGCCATCGCCACCACCGCCGCAGCCTGGCGCGGCCCGCTGTTGGTGATCGCCGCCGATGCGGCGACGGCGGCGCGTTTCGAACACGAGATAGGATTTTTTGCACCGGCGCTGCCGCGCCTCAATCTGCCGGATTGGGAGACGCTGCCCTACGATCGCTTCAGTCCCTATCAGGACATCACCTCCGAGCGCATCGCGACCTTGTCAGCCTTGCCGACGTTCTCTCACGGCGTCGTGATTGTCTCGATCCAGACCGCGCTGCACCGCGTCGCGCCGCGCACCTGGCTTGAGGGCCGTGCTTTCTGCTTGCGCCAGGGCGAGAAGCTCGACCGCGACGCCTTCCGCCGCCGTCTCGACGCTGCCGGCTACCGTGCTCAGTCGCAGGTTGCCGAACACGGCGACTACGCGGTGCGCGGTGCGGTCATTGATGTGTTTCCGATGGGCACCGACGCGCCGTTCCGCATCGACCTATTCGACGACGAAATCGAGACCCTCAGGTTGTTCGACCTTGAGAGCCAGCGTTCGACCACCGCCATTGCATCCATCGACGTGCTGCCGGCCCGCGAGTTTCCGCTCGACGAAGCCGCGACTCGTGAGTTTCGTCGTGCCTGGCGCGTCGAGTTCGAGGGTAAGCCGCAGGACTGCCCGGTCTATCAGGATGTCGGCGAGGGCCTGGCGCCGGCCGGTATCGAATACTACCTGCCGCTGTTCTTTGATCAGCTCGACCTCATCACGAACTATTTACCGGCCAATACGCTGGTAGTACTCGACGAAGCGGTGGAGGCCATGGCGGCCCGTTTTGGCACGGCGGTCAACGAGCGTTATGAGCAGTTGCGTCACGACCTTGAACGACCGCTGGTCAAGCCCGCGCGGCTGTTCGCTGATCCGTCCGAGTTGCTGGCGGGTTTGCTGTCCCACGCCTGCGTGCAAGTCAGCGGCTTGTCCGGCGCAGACCCCGAGCAGATCGAATTCGCGACCCATACGCCGGTGCGTGTGCCGATCGACGCACGTGCCGCCGCACCGTTCGCTGTGCTCGCAGATCACATCAAGCGTTGCGACGGTCGGGTGCTGTTACTTGCCGATTCACTGGGTCGTCGCGAGAGCATGCTGGAGTTGTTCCAGAACCAGACCTTCCGACCGCGTGCATTCGACACTTGGCAGGATTTCCTCGCTGCCGATGCACCGGTCGGCATCGCGGTCGCGGCCCTGCACGATGGCGTCGAGATCGACGAGCCGCGACTGTCGCTGCTGACCGAGGGCCAGCTGTTCGGCGAACGCGCAGCGCAGCGCCGTCGCCGTCGCGCGACTAGCGATCAGGAAGCGGTGATCCGCAATCTCACCGAACTCAGGCCAGGCGCGCCGGTGGTGCATGAACAGCATGGCGTCGGTCGCTATATCCGCCTGGAAGTGTTGACGGTCGGTGGCGTGACCAACGAGTTCATCAAAATCGAATACGCTGACGGCGACAATCTCTATGTGCCGGTTAGCGCTCTCGATCGCATCAGTCGCTATTCCGGTGTCGACCCCGATCACGCGCCGCTGCACAAGCTCGGTAGTGGCCAGTGGGAGAAAGCGCGCCGCAAGGCCCACGAGAAGATTCGCGATGTCGCCGCCGAGTTGCTCGAAATCCACGCTCGTCGCGCCGCGCGTAAAGGTCATAGCTTCACAGTTGATCGCGCCGGCTATGGGGCCTTCGAGGCCGCCTTTCCCTTCGAGGAAACGCCCGATCAGCTAGAAGCCATCAGCGCAGTACAGACCGATATGCAGCGCGATCAGCCAATGGACCGCCTGGTGTGCGGCGACGTCGGTTTCGGCAAGACCGAGGTGGCGATGCGTGCCGCCTTCATCGCCGTCAACGACGGGCATCAAGTCGCAATCCTGGTGCCGACGACCTTGCTTGCGCGCCAGCATTACGAGTCGTTCAAAGACCGCTTTGCCGATTGGCCGGTGCGCATCGGTCAGCTCTCGCGTTTCGGTGACAGCAAAGAGACCAAGGCGACCCTGGCCGGTCTCACCGACGGCACCGTCGACATCGTGATCGGCACCCACAAGCTGCTCGGCAAGGACATCCGCTTCAAGCGCCTCGGCCTCTTGATCATCGACGAGGAGCATCGTTTCGGTGTACGACAGAAGGAGAAAATCAAGGCGCTGCGCGCCGACATCGACATCCTGACGCTGACCGCGACGCCCATCCCGCGCACGCTCAATATGGCCTTGGCCGGCACCCGCGAGCTGTCCATCATTGCCACCGCGCCGTCGCGGCGTCTGGCGATCAAGACCTTTGTGCGCGAATGGTCGTCGTCCTTGCTGCGCGAGGCGATCCTGCGCGAGATCGGACGCGGCGGTCAGGTCTATTTCGTGCACAACGAAGTGGAGAATATTCAAGAGATGGCGCAGACCATCATCGAGATCGCGCCCGAGGCGCGGGTCGCGGTGGCCCATGGCCAGATGCGCGAGCGCGATCTCGAACAAGTCATGCTCGATTTCTATCATGGCCGCTGCAATGTGCTGTTGTGCACCACCATCATCGAGACCGGCATCGACGTGCCGAACGCCAACACCATGATCATCAATCGCGCTGACAAGTTTGGTCTCGCCCAGCTCTACCAGTTACGCGGGCGGGTCGGGCGTTCTCATCATCGCGCCTATGCCTATCTGGTCATTCCCCATCGCAAGGAGATCACCGCTGATGCGGTCAAGCGTCTGGAGGCCATCGAGTCGCTGGAAGAACTCGGTGTCGGCTTTACGCTCGCTACGCACGATCTCGAGATCCGCGGCGCCGGTGAGATCCTGGGCGAGGAACAGAGCGGACAGATTCAGGAGATCGGTTTTGGTCTGTATTCGGAGTTGCTGAACCGCACTGTGGCGGCGCTCAAGGCCGGCCGCGACATCGATCTGGACGAGGTACTGGACGCGCGTGTCGAAGTCGAGCTGCATGTCCCGGCATTGTTGCCCGAGGATTATCTGCCCGATGTGCATGCGCGCTTGATCATCTATAAGCGTGTGGCAAGCGTCCGCAGTGGTGCTGAACTCGACGATTTGCGCGAAGAAATCATTGATCGCTTCGGGCTGTTCGCTGAGCCGGTGGATAATCTGTTTCGCGTCACGTCGTTCAAGCTCGAAGCCGAGGGGCTGGGCATTCGCCGTATCGATCTCGGCAGCCGCGGCGGCCGCATTGAATTCCACGCCAAGCCGAATATCGATCCGACGCGGATCGTCGAATTGATCCAGCGCGATCGCGCTTACCGTCTGGAGGGCGGCGAGAAACTGCGGATTACCAAGGAACTGCCCGATGCCGAATCACGTTTCGCCGAACTCAAGGATCTATTCGAACGCCTGGCGCGCAAGCAGGCGGCCTGAGCGGGCGATGCGAGTAATACTGCTGGCGACTTTGTTACTGGCACCGGCGCTTGCGGTGGCGCGCTGGTATCAGGTCGACGTGGTGGTATTTCGCCACAATCTCCCTTCGACCACCGGTGCTGAGCAGTGGCCGGCAATGACCGCGCTACCGGATTATAGCGACAGCATGGATTTGATCACCGATCTGCCAGCCATGGGTGACGAGCCAGCGAGTACGCAAGTCGAAAGCGGGCCGGGTCCGATTGCGTTCAAGGCGCTGGAACGCACTGAGCGCGGTCTGCTCGACGCCGAGCGTCGCCTGCGCAACAGCAGTGAATATGCGCCTTTGTTGGCGGCCGCCTGGCGTCAACCGAGATTCGCCATGAGCGGCGCGAAACGCGTGCACCTGAGTGATATCGACACGCGCGCGAGCGCGCGACCGTCACAGCTTGACGATGCGGCGGCGAGTGAGCCGGCACCGGCGCTGACACCGCGCATCGAAGGCACGGTGCTGGTTAAGGTCGCGCGGCAGATAAATGTCGATATCGACTTTATGTATGACTATGACGGCACGCCGGTACGGTTGAAGGCCTCGCGCGGCGTGAAGCTGCGCGAAGTGCATTACTTTGACCACCCCGTATTCGGCGTGCTGGTGCAGGTCTTGCCCTACGATCTGCCGGACGAAGATCCGGCTGCTGGCAGCGGCAGCGACGAACCCCTGGATGAAGGCGCCGCGCGTGGCGTGGAGTCGTCGGGAGCCTTACCCGAGCCCGACTGAGCGCCACGGCGCGCGGTCTTTCAACCTGGCGCGAGCCGCGCCGTCAGTGCGCTTATCACGCTGCGTATACGGCCCATGCCGGCCGCCAGTTCGCGCTCGATGTCGGCCATGGTGATCTCGCCCTTGGCGCGACCCGCAGCAGGATTCACCACCAGCGAAATATTCGCGTAGTCGAGGCCCAGTTCGCGCGCCAACGCTGCTTCCGGCATGCCAGTCATGCCGACGATGGTGCAGCCGTCACGTTCTAGCCGATCAATTTCAGCCGCGCTTTCTAGACGTGGTCCCTGCGTCGCGGCGTAGACGCCACGGGTAAGCACGTCGATGTCGACGTCGGCCGCCGCGTCGATCAGTGCTGCGCGCAGGCGCGCGCTATAGGGCGCACTGAAATCGACATGCTGGGGATGGGCCTGGGTGCCGTCGGAGTAGGTATGTTCACGGCCGTAGGTGTAGTCGATGATCTGATGCGGTACGACTATTACACCGGTGCCGGCGCCATGCTCGATGCCACCCACCGCTGCGGTCGCGACGATCGCGTCGACACCGGCATCGGCCAGCGCGGCGATGTTGGCGCGATAGTTAATGCGATGGGGGGGCAGATGATGATTGCTGCCGTGACGCGGCAGAAAGAACAGCTCGACGCGGTTCAAGCGTCCGTGGCTGAGGGCCGCGGACGGCGCGCCCCATATGGTCATCACCTTGCGGTGATCGAGGTCTTGCAGTCCGGGCAGACAGTACAGACCGCTGCCACCGATGATGCCGAGTTTCATGCCGACGCTCCAACCGCGAAGATACCCGGTGCGTTGCGCAGATAGCTTTTGTAGTCCATACCGCAGCCGAACAGATAAGCATCGGGCAGGGTCAGGGCGGAGAAATCGGCGCGCTGCAGACCGGCGCGTGCGGCAATAGTCTTGGTCACCAGCACTGCGCTCAGTACCTTCGCCGCGCCCATCGCCAGACACTCGTCGATCAGTGCCGCCAGGGTGAGGCCATGATCGAGGATGTCATCCACCACCAGCACGGTACGGCCACGTATCGAGGCCGGTGGACGTTTGACCCAGGTGATGGCACCGCCGCTAGTCGCCAGGCCGTAGCGGGTCAGATGCACATAATCAACCTGCAAGGGAAAATCGAGCCGCTCGAGCAGCAGCGCGAGCGGCACCGCACCACCGGTCATCACACACAGTAACAGTGGATTGGCATCACGCAGGTGTAGCGTGATGTCACGCGCCAAGACATCGCAGGCGCGGCCGACCTCATCGATGCTGGCCAGACAACGTGCGCCGGCGCGCACGGCGGCGAGTTCTGGTGGTTGGGTATCATGACTCATGCTTGCGTTCCAAGGCCTGACGTCCGGCGAAGTCGCGCGCGAATTGATGGGCCGCGCGTCCACTGCGCGAGCCGTGCAACAGCGCCCACTGCAGCGCTGCTGCGCGCACCGCGTCGGCCTGGGTTAGGTCGGCATTGAACGCCCGCAACCAATGCAGCGCGATATCCAGATAACGCTCTTGGCTCAGCGGATGAAAGGCTAGCCACAGCCCGAAGCGTTCCGACAGTGAAATCTTCTCTTCGACCGCTTCACTGTGGTGCAACTCGCCGTCGATTACCCGCGCATCCTGATTATCCGATCGCTGCTCGGGCAGCAGATGGCGGCGATTGGAGGTGGCGTAGATAACGATGTTGTCGGGGGTATCAAGCACCGAGCCGTCAAGCACAGTCTTCAGCGCGCGATAGCTAGCATCGTTGTCATCAAACGACAGGTCGTCGCAATAGATAACGTAGCGCACGCGGCTGTCGTGCAGACGATCGACGATATCGGGGAGGTCGACCAGATTGAGGCGGTCAACCTCCACCAGGCGTAGGCCGGCGGCGGCATAGTCATTCAACAGGGCCTTCACCAGCGACGATTTGCCGGTGCCGCGCGGGCCCCACAGCAGTGCATTATTGGCCGGCAAGCCAGCCAGAAACTGGCGGGTGTTGCGCTCCAGTGCATCCTTCTGACGCTCGATGTGCAGGAGATCGGCCAGTCGTACGCGATTGAAACGGCGGATGGCTTCGAGCCGTCCGCGGCCGCCGCTGCGCTTACGCCAGCGCCAGGCGATAGCATCGTCGAGGTCATCGTCGACCGGCATCGGTAGCAGGCGTTCGAGCCGTTCGATCAGCTGCTCTGCGCGGCTGAAGAATTTGTCTGCTTTTCCCAAGGCTAGGCGTCCACTGGCTTCGAACCGGGCGTCATTCTACTGCATCACCCGCGCCGCGCGAGGCGGCGGGCCGCGTCTCAGGAGGCTAATGCGATCTTGGGTGGGTCGCCGGTCACATCGCGCAACAGGGCACGGGTCAACTGGAATTCGATGCGCTTCTTGTAGTTCAACAGATCGAAGGGGCGCAGCGTCTCGATGCCGATTTGCTTGCGGAAGCGCGGCGACAAATCGAGATCGGTGATGTAGATGGGATAGATCTCACCGAGCTTGCGCTGCGATAGCACGAATTCGGCAACCTGCATGAACAGGGAGCCACCGTGTTCCCAAGTCGAGAACTCACGATGGTTGGCGTGGATGGTGAATTGTTGATGGCCGTGAACGTCGGCGTCAGCCAGCACCTGAATGGACAGATAGGGCGTGCCGCTCAGGGGCTGATCGGCATAGGCCTTGAGTTGCATGCCATTGCCCGTCGCGATGATCTCCACAGTATCGATAGCGAGATCTGCCAGTGCCATGTCACCGGCGCCGTCGAAGCTGCAGCGCGGCAGCGCGGTGTCGAGGAAACGCCGGTAGTGATGCAACAAGGCCGACATGTTATGGCATTCCTGGCGATGTACCAGCAGCAGGCCGCGTTCGTCGAGGATGTAGATATCAGCGAGACTTCCGCGTTGGCGCGCGAAGATCTGCAGGCGGTTTGAGCGATTGTGTGGATAGATATGCGGCAGCACGCCAGCGTGGCTGCATTCGCCGTCGAAATGTATGGTGTTGAAACGCTCGTTGCTGGTGTCACCGAGCGCGCGCAAAAGCACGGCCTGGCCACCGTGTACTTCGATACGCGGCTTGCCTTTACTCATGCGGATGTGATGCAGCTGATCGTCGATTTCGATGACGAAATGAGGTGTCGACTGCGCCGCATGACGGGCCAGGAAGCGATAGGCGACGCCGAACGTCTGGGCGACGCGTTCGGC
>JANLSI010000353.1:0-2026 GCA_031362345.1 Pseudomonadota bacterium | reverse complement strand
CAATCCACGATGGCGTTGGGACCGGTAACGGCCAGCACCGCCGGATCTTCGATCGTCAGGTTGAAGAATCCCAAGTTGGCCAGCCCGAGCCCAGTATACGGTTGCGCGATGGGGAGCAGCGCTTGCGCACGGAGAGCGTCGCTCATCAGGCCCGTTGTGGGGTCATATGATCCTTCCAGGAACACCTTGGCCGCAACGTGGACTTGGGCGGGTATTCCTGTACACTGGCAGACTTCGTTCATTTCATCTTGGATCGTGTAGGAGTAACCATCGTCACAAGCCGTCCCAGCGATCGCCGCACCCATCGCGTGCTGTTGGGCATGAAAAAAGAAGGCACCAAGTTGACCTTCTACAACGATGGATCGGCGCCGCAGGAAGGTGCCATGAACGCCACCTATTCCGGCTGGCGTGGTTCGATCATGGTGGCGGTTAACGAACTGTTGTGCTGGGACCAGTACTTCGCCTGCGGCGGCGCCTTACGTCACATCGAATTCGATCCAACACCGGGCACCTTGAACTGTGCAGACTTCCCGGCCTCGGTCTCGACCGCGCCCATCCAGTCGATGGAGATCTCGCTTTACCCGGCTTACAACGTCATCTCCAAGATGATCTATCCCGATAAGGAACTGCGCCGCGACATCATGTGCATCGGCGGCACCAGCCAATGGCCGGCCACCCTGTTCCGTGGCATCGACCAATGGGGTGAGCGTTACGGCTATCTGCTGATTGATCCCATCGGCGGCGCGATCGGCGCGTTCTCGATGGCCGACGGCATCAATACCGGTGGTCAGGCGCGCACGCCCATCTGCCAGCTACCGAACATCGAACATACCGAGCAGAGCTTCCCTGTCCTGTTTCTCTATCGCAAGGAATTGCCGGACTCGGGCGGCGCGGGCCAGTATCGCGGTGGCCTGTCGGCGGAATCCTGCTTCATTCCGCACAACACCGACTTCATCACCCAGGACACTTTGTCGTCAGGCAACGCCACCCCGACTTCATCCGGCATGATGGGCGGCTATCCGTCCAGCACCAATGCCTATACGTTTTTGCGCGACAGCGACATCTTTACGCGCATCAAGGCCAGCACCATGCCCGGCGATACCTCGGAGATTACCGGGCGCGAGGAACTGCTGCAGCTGCGCCAGGAAAATTTCCAACAAAATGCGGCTGACGTTTATGCCGTGCGCTGGACCGGTGGTGGCGGCTTTGGTGATCCCTTCGATCGGGTGCCGGCCGATATCGAGAAGGATCTTGAAGACTACGCCGTCACGGCCGCAGCGGCACGTTCGCTCTACGGCGCGATCGTCAATGCGCAGGGCATCGTCGATGTCGATGCCACGGCGGCAGAACGCGCGCGCATCCGCAAAGCTCGATTGAACGGCGGCGCCGGCAAGTCACGCCAAGGCGAACTATTGTTCCAGGCCAGCACCTGTCTCGATGCGAAACGCGATGCCCAGGGCCGCTTCTGGGCCTGCGGCAAGTGCTCGGCGGATCTTGGGCCTATGAGCGAGAACTACAAGCTGCATTGCATCCGCGAAGACAACTCGGTATCGAGCGCCAATCCACTCATCGGTGACCCAGCGCGCTACATCGACGATGCAGTCACGTTCCGGCAGTTCTTCTGCACCGGCTGTGGCTCCTTGATCGACAATGAGATAGCGGTCGCGAGCGACGAGGTGTTACACGACGTGGTGCCGGCGATCGTTTAGGGTCGCCGCCGCGCTACCCTTGGATCAGGAGCAATGACATGAACTACGAATTCATCACCGTCAGCAAATACGAGCACGTTACCCGCATCACCCTCAACCGGCCTGCGGTGATGAACGCCATCAATCAGCAGATGCATGACGAACTACAGACGGCCTTCGACGATTTCGCCAACGACGACACCCAGTACCTAGGCGTCATTGCCGGTGCCGGCGAACGCGCTTTCTCGGCCGGCAGCGATCTGAAATCGATCGCCAAGCAGGGCAAGCCCCATGTCTATCCGCGCAGTGGCTATGCCGGCCTAATCGAGCGCTACGAT
>JANLSI010000307.1:0-2232 GCA_031362345.1 Pseudomonadota bacterium | reverse complement strand
CCATGGCTCTCGCCCGCCGTGCTCAGCGAAAACAGTTTACCAATGGTGTTGCCGGCCATGGCGGTATTCTAGCAGGCAATACCGCGCGCCAAACCTGCTAGACGCGAATCGATGACGGCGCATTCAAGCAGCCCGCGCCAAATCCTCACGCGTGATCACGAACACCCCTTCACCGCCGTGTTCGAACTCGACCCAGGTCAGTGGCAAGTGCGCATAGCGCTGATCGACTGCGGCCGCGATCTCCCCGACTTCCACCACCAGTACACCGTCAGGTGCGAGATGCGCGGCGGCAGCGGCCAGGATGCCATCGACGCAGGCAAAACCCGCGTCACCCGCCACCAGCGCCATGGCCGGTTCTTCGAGATATTCGCGCGGCAGTTCCGCCATGCGCGTGGCCGGAACATAGGGCGGATTGCTGACAATAAGATCGTAGCGAGCACCATCGACCGGAAACAAATTGGCCTCGATCAGCCGCACGCGGGCATCGAGGCCATGACGAGCGCGATTGATAGCGGCCACGGCCAGCGCCTCGACGCTCAAATCCGTAGCATCGACCTCGGCTGCGGGAAATGCCAGCGCGCAGGCCAGTGCGATGCAGCCGCTGCCGGTACCGATGTCGAGGATGCGCGTGACGTGCTCGGCGTCCAGCCACGGCTCAAAGCGCGCGTTGATCAACTCGGCCAGCGGCGAACGCGGCACCAGCACCCGCTCGTCGACATAAAACTCATGGCCAGCAAACCACATGCGATGGGTCAGATAGGCGGCCGGACAGCGTCGCTTGAGGCGCATCGCGAGCAGGTCTTCGGCGCTGGCGAGACTGGCCGCGTCCAGTGGCGCGTCCAGCAGGTCGGCGCTGGCGTCCGGCGGCAAACCCAGCGCATGAAGAACGAGGAAGGCCGCCTCGTCCACAGCATTGTCAGTACCATGACCGAAAAACAGACCGGCGCGGTGAAAGCGCCGTGCTGCACTTTCAATCAGTGCGCGCGGCGTAGCGGGCCGCGCGCCACGTTCAGCCATGCGTCGCCGCCAGTTCGAGCACCACGTCGTTCATGCGTTTGACAAAGCCTGCCGGGTCCTCAAGCTTACCGCCCTCGGCCAGGATCGACTGCTCGAACAACAGACTCGCCCAGTTGCCGAACTGCTGTTCGTCTTGCATGTGATCCATGAACTTGATCATCGGATGTTCGACGTTCAATTCGAGGATGCGTTTGGCGGCCGGCACGTCTTGACCTGCGGCCTTCAGCATGCGCTCAAGGTTGGCGCTCATGGCCTCCTGGGCCGACACCAGACAGGCTGGCGAGCTGGTCAAGCGTTGGCTGCGCTTGACGTCTTCGACCCGCGTATCGAGCGCGTCTTTAATGCGCTTGAGGAGTGGGCTCACCGCCTCGTCCTGGGGCGCGTCCTGTGCCTGGTCGGCGCTCGGCTTGATGTCGGCCTGTACCACTGACTTCAGCGGCTTACCCTCGAACTCTGAGAGATGGGTCACCAGCCACTCATCTATCGGGTCGTGCATAAGCAGGACTTCGATGCCCGCCTTGCGGAAGTACTCCAGATGCGGACTGTTGCGCGCCATGGAGAAACCTTCGGCGACGATGTAGTAGACGGCGTCCTGATCGACTTTCATGCGTGTCACATAGCTTGCCAGGCTCACGTCCGGGCTGTCCGTATCGCTGTGAGTGCTAGCGAAACGCAGCAGTTTGGCGATGCGCTCGCGGTTGCTGAAATCCTCGATCACGCCTTCCTTCAGCACTCGCCCGAAGGCCGTCCAGAACGTCGCGTAGCCGTCACCCTCGGCGAGGGTTTCAATCATGCCCAGCACTTTCTTGACCATCCGCAGTGCGTCGGTCAAGAAAGTGCTGGGCATGATTGAAACCCTCGCCGAGGGCGAGGACTACGCGACGTTCTGGGCGGCTTTCGGGCGAGTGTTGAAGGAAGGTGTGATCGAGGATTTCAGTAACCGCGAGCGCATCGCCAAGCTGCTGCGCTTCGCCAGCACCCACAGCGATACGGACAGCCCGGACGTGAGCCTGGCAAGCTATGTGACGCGCATGAAAGCCGACCAGGACGCATCTACTACATCGTCGCCGAAGGTTTCTCCATGGCGCGCAATAGCCCGCATCTGGAGTACTTCCGCAAGGCGGGCATCGAAGTCCTGCTTATGCACGACCCGATAGACGAGTGGCTGGTGACCCATCTCTCAGAGTTCGAGGGTAAGCCGCTGAAGTCAGTGGT
>JANLSI010000281.1:0-1910 GCA_031362345.1 Pseudomonadota bacterium | reverse complement strand
CCCTCGGTGAGGGCGCTGAGCCTGTGGTGCTGGCCGATGGTGCTCTCAGTCTACGTTTCCGCCGCGGCGGCGAGCGTCTGCGCCTGCACAGCGGTGGGCCGCGCCGCGCACTCAAAAGCCTGTTCCAGGAATGGCGCGTGCCGCCGTGGCTACGCAACGGATGGCCGCTGGTCTTTGTCGGTGAGCAGTTGGCGCTGGTGCCAGGACAGGCAGTGGCGGCGGAGTTTCGCGTCGCCGGGCACGGCCCAGGTGTCTCATTTGAATGGCAGCCGCTGGTGCGCAGCGGACAGATCCCTTGTCAGGACCAGCCTCCCGGTCATTCTCAAGTGTTCGAGGATACTCGCGACCGGTTCGCGGTCGAGATCGATGCGTTTAGTCTCGAGCGGGGTGTAGGGTGCGACCTGCCCTGCGGGGAGTAGCTTGGCCTTGATGAGCCGCATCAGGGTGGTCTCTGTCCCTTCAGTCCCCCATTCGGAACTGCCCCTTTGTTTTTTGGCGCACAACAACAATCTGTTCAGATGCAATCGCCGGTTCAGATAATTCGCCGGCTGGTTCGTTTAGTTGTGCGAACGAACTGTCGTTACCAAATAGTCACAACGGGTCGCCACCGGCGCAGCGCGCGATCTTTGGTGATCAGCGGGGCTTCGATCTTGCGGCAAGTTGCAACAATCATTCGATCAGCGGGATCGCCGTGGAATGGTGCGGGCAAACTTGCCGCCATTGTTGCGATCGTCGGAGTCAGCGGCAGGACATTCATGCGCGGAAATTCGAGCGCGCGTTCTATCCATAACTCAACGGGCTGATTGAACCCAAGGCGACCCTTCGCGACCAGCATCGCGACTTCCCAGCACGAGATCACACTAATGCCGAGTTCATCTGCATCGGCGATGGCGCGGCGAGCGCGTAGCGACAGATGTCTCGATTCCGTTGCCCACCACACCCACGCGTGCGTGTCGAGGATGATCATCTATCGACATCCCATGGTTCGCCAGTCGGCGCGACTAGATCTTTCTCGAATTTGATGCTGTCTTTAAGCGGGTTGACGAAATCGGCAGCATCTTGGGTTATCGCCACGATCCGCGCGACTGGCTTCCCATGGCGAGTGATTTCCACGGGCTCCCGCGTGCGCTGCACGTTGTCGATCAGCGCAAGGCACTTAGCTTTGAATTCGCTGGCGGAAAGCTGTTTCATTGGGATTCTCGAATTGGCCATTATTTATGGACATATTTACTCGGCGGGAGGATATCGTCAAGCGCGACGAACGCCAATTGCATTCGCAATTCGAGGAACAGTTTGCGGAATTCCAAGGACACAACACCTAAATCGAATTCTCAGCGCGGTCGCCGCGTCTGCTTGACTTGCGCCCGAGCATCGCCACACGTAGCGCCAACCAGTGAGTCCCTCCAGCCGGTCAATGAATCCGATAAAGCGTAGCGGCCCGCCCGCTCGGACGTGGCGCCGCAACGTTTCCTGCTCTTCGGTACGGCTGTGCTGTGCGAGGTACT
Organism: Pseudomonadota bacterium; assembly: GCA_031362345.1. GTDB lineage: Bacteria > Pseudomonadota > Gammaproteobacteria > JADJYF01. Next base: position 405 of record JANLSI010000281.1, on the reverse strand, counting down.
CAGATCAATTGGTGACCAGCAACAGCGTTGGCGTCAAATGGGTATTGTGCCCCTTGATTTCAAAACGTTGCCGGCCTCAACCGGCCCGCTCTCAAACCACAAAACGACGACAAGTTTTTCCTGACCGCCGCGCGCTTGCCACTGCCGAGTGCTGAGCCGCTACCCTACGTCATGTCGTGGACACTCTTGCGTCTGCCGCAGGGTGTGTTGCGCGCCCGCGAAACCCTCGGTGAGGGCGCTGAGCCTGTGGTGCTGGCCGATGGCGCTCTCAGTCTACGTTTCCGCCACGGCGGCGAGCGTCTGCGGCTGCACAGCGGTGGGCCACGCCGCGCACTCAAAAGCCTGTTCCAGGAATGGCGCGTGCCGCCGTGGCTACGCAACGGATGGCCGCTGGTCTTTGTCGGT